>JAESSU010000369.1 GCA_016763955.1 Phycisphaeraceae bacterium
AAATCAAAAAGAAATACAAAGTCGAACTAGACACTGATGTCAGTGCTAAGGGCTTAAAAGAACTTTGCGATCTCTACAAAAAAGCGATCAAAAAGCACTCAGGCAAAGCCTTCCCAGAAGATCCCATGGGACAACTGGAACTGGGTATCGAAGCAGTGTTTAAAAGCTGGATGACCCCTCGCGCCATCCGCTATCGTCAGATCAATGAAATCCTTGGCCTTGAAGGGACTGCTGTAAATATCCAAGCCATGGTCTACGGCAACATGGGCCTTAACTGCGGTACAGGCGTTGCCTTCACCCGCGACCCCTCCACTGGCAAGAACAAGTTCTACGGTGAATTCCTCATCAATGCTCAAGGCGAAGACGTGGTTGCCGGTATCCGTACCCCACAACCCGTCTCTGAAATGTCCAAATGGAAAGCTGATGGGCATAAGACCCTAGGCCGTGACATTCACAAGCAATTGCTCGAAGTGAAAGACATCCTTGAAGATCACTACAAGGAAATGCAAGACATCGAGTTCACCATTGAAGCGGGTAAATTGTTCATGCTCCAGACTCGCACAGGTAAGCGCACCGGCGCCGCTGCTGTGAAGATCGCTGTGGACATGATCAAAGAAAAACTCATTGATGAAAAGACCGCGCTACTTCGCATTCCAGCAAACGACCTAAACCAACTGCTACTACCAAGCTTTGACCCCAAAGCTAAAAAAGCTGCAAAAGCATTGACCATCGGTCTTCCTGCATCACCCGGTGCTGCTTTTGGCAAACTAGCCTTCTCTGCTGAAGAAGCAGTCGCCCGCACACAAGCTGGTGAAGCAGTCTTACTCGTCCGCAAAGAAACCAGTCCTGAAGACGTTGACGGCATGCATCACGCAGCAGGCATCCTCACCTCCACGGGTGGTATGACTTCACACGCAGCGGTTGTGGCTCGTGGTTGGGGTAAGTGCTGCGTAGCAGGTGCAGGCAATATTACCATCAACGAAAAAGGCAAGTCCATCGTGATCAATGGCAAGAAATACACCACCAAGGACACCCTCTCTATTGATGGTTCCACCGGTGAAGTCTTCGTTGGCCAAATGGCAACCGTTGAGCCCAAACTCTCAGGCGACTTCTCTCAGATTATGAAGCTTTCTGACAAATACCGCACACTTAATGTCCGCACCAATGCTGATAGCCCCGCGGACTCGATTCGTGCTCGTGGGTTTGGTGCTGAAGGTATTGGTCTTTGCCGCACGGAACATATGTTCTTTGAAGGCAAACGTATTCTTGCCATGCGTGAAATGATTCTCGCAGAAACCCAAGCAGACCGCGTCAAAGCATTGGCCAAGCTTCTACCTTACCAACGCAAAGACTTTGAAGGCATCTTCAAAGCCATGAAGGGCTTGCCCGTCACCGTGCGTTTGCTTGACCCACCCTTGCACGAATTCCTACCCCACGATAGCAAAGGCCAAGCACAAGTTGCCAAGGCAATTGGTATTAAACCAGCAGCAGTCAAAGCACGCGTCGAAGCCCTGCATGAATTTAATCCCATGCTCGGTCACCGTGGCTGCCGCTTGAGCATCACCTATCCTGAAATCCTTGTGATGCAGGTCACAGCTATCGTCGAAGCTGCGATCAATTCCGTGAAGAAGAAGATCAATGCCATTCCTGAAATCATGATCCCACTAGTGGGTTCCAAGAAGGAACTGTCCATTCTCACCGACCTTACCAAAGAAACCATTGCCAACGTCAAGAAGGCTAAGAAGTTCACCGGCAAGCTCGACATCATCGTGGGAACCATGATCGAAATCCCACGTGCAGCACTCACTGCAAACGAAATTGCAGAAGTGGCTGAGTTCTTTAGCTTCGGCACCAACGACCTGACCCAGATGACCTACGGCTTTAGTCGTGACGACATCAACTCTTTCTTGCCTGATTACCTTAACCAGGAAATCTTCGAAAAAGACCCGTTCCAATCATTGGATCAAACCGGCGTTGGCCAACTCGTGCAAATGGGTGTTGCTAAGGGACGCAAATCTCGCAAGGGTCTTAAGTGCGGTATTTGTGGCGAACATGGTGGTGACCCATCTTCCATCGACTTCTGCCATCGTGTGGGCCTAGACTATGTGTCCTGCTCACCCTTCCGCGTGCCCATCGCACGTCTAGCAGCAGCACAAGCTGCAATCAGAAACAAGTAAACCTACCTTAAAAAAATTCCGGGGACTTCCGGGGGGAGACAATTGAATATTTAGAAGAAGCCCAGGCGTTAAAACCTGGGCTTCTTTTTTTTGCCACGATGCGGTGATCAATCTTTTCATCTCATCCCACAGCTGAATCACGACCGGGAATCCATCCTTGGTCCATTGCTTTGTAAGCTTGATTAAGTGTATGAATTTCTGAATCAGCATGACGTAAAAATTTGCCATGGGGCGTAATCAATCCTGCTTTTTCTAACACCTGCTTCTTATGCAATTCTTCAAAACAGCAGACATTGCGTGGATGCACCTCGTCTGTAGGCGGCAATGGCTTTGGATCAACCCATTTAAGCATTGCCTTGGTGGGCATATACTCACCGATCAGATAGTCAAACGTCGCCCGATCACTAATTCGCTTCTGATTCATATGATTGGCAAACCACTGCTGGGGATAGTACCGATCCTTGTTTAGCACATAACTGATATCTTGCAGGAAATAGCTTTGCACTTGCTTAAGGGTCGCATAAAACCGCCAACTGACCACGATCTGAAGATAGTCCAGCCGGGCATGCATGTAATGCAATCGCAGGTCACGCTTGGGAGCCCACTTAACAGCCAAATCAATGAGCTGCTGCTGGAAATAGGGAAATAACCGCACACGATTGACCAATCCCTTGCCTAGCTGGTGACGATGACGTAAATCCTGATACGTCCGCTCTTGCTTACTGCGAGCTTCGTTTTCAATATAGTGATACGGGAAATAGGTAAAGATAAAACAAGGCATCACGCATTCTCCGGAAATAGACGGGTGACACACACAATCGTCACCCAATCCCCAACACCTGTCAAGCCCCCCCCGGAAGTTTTTCAAGGCAGTTTCATACCCATCTAGAGTGATATTTGTCTTAAAAAAACTTCCGGGGGGTGCGGGGCGCTTTTACTGTGACGGGTTCTAGGGTAAAATTATCAGTCTGCCAAATACGTGGGCATGAGACTAATGATTTGCACTGATAGAGATAAAAATGAACGACATCCAAAAGAGTTTCAATGGTGATCTAGCCCCGGACAAAATTTCCGAGGAACTGGACAAAGAACTGGCCCTAGCAATGAGCGAAGGCTCCATTGAAGACATCATGGAGCAGGCTTTAGCGCCCACTCCCCCACAAGCAGATGAGACTTCTAACGAGTCACAAGAAGGTGAAGAAGACCAAGCCCCTAGAGGCCCCGTCTCCTTTAAGTCACGTCGTGGCAGGATTCAATCCATCAGTGGCGATGACGTGTTTATTCAACTTCATGGCAGCGACCAACACCTCCAAGCTGTTGTCCCCCTAGTCCAATTCGAACGCACGCCTCGCATCGGCAGCATCATGGACTTTCTAATCAATCGCGTCAATGAAGCCGAAGGCCTAATCTATCTCTCAAGAGAAGGGGCAGCCTGTGGAGCAACTTGGGATCAAATCCGAAAAGGCTCGATCATCGAAGCCCGTGTCACCGCCAGCAACAAAGGTGGACTCGAACTTGAAATGTCTGGCAACATCAAAGCCTTCATGCCCGCAAGCCAAATCGACATCGAACATACCGAAGACATCGACACCTTCGTCGGCCAAAAAATCAAAGCTGTCGTTCACGATATTGACCGTCGCAACAAAAAAATGGTCGTCTCGCGTCGTCGCTTCCTTGAACAAGAAAAAGCTCGCCTTGAAGAAATCACATGGGCCAAGGTCAAAGAAGGCGACACCGTCGAAGGCAAGGTCGCACGACTGATGCCCTACGGCGCATTTGTGAACATTGGTGGCGTAGATGGCCTGCTACATATCGCAGACATGAGCCACACCCGAATCAACTCCCCTGAAGAAGTTGTGCAAGTAGGCTTAACCGTCAGTGTCAAAATTTTGTCCATGGACAAAGAAACCCGAAAAGTTCGCTTAGGTCTCAAACAGATTCAAGCAGACCCTTGGGACACGATCCAAGGCAGTATCCATGTCGGCGATCACATCACCGGCGTGGTCACACGCATTGCAGACTTTGGTGCTTTTATCAAACTCGAACAAGGGATCGAAGCACTACTACCCGTGAGTGAAATGAGCTGGAACCGCCGTATCCGCCCCGCCGATGCGGTCCAAGAAGGTCAAACCGTTCGCGTGAGCGTCCTAAGTGTGGACCTTGAAAAACATCGCATGTCCGTGAGCCTTAAGTCTGAACTTGGGGACCCTTGGACCGGTGCAGAAGTTAAATATGCTCGCAACGAACTCGTCGAAGCAACGGTTAAAAGCATCACCGACTTTGGTGCCTTCGCTCAGCTTGAACCTGGCGTTGAAGGCCTAGTACATATCTCCGAACTGTCTAGCAAACGTGTCAATAACGTTGAAGATGTCGTGAAAATCGACCAAAAAATGCAATTCCGTGTGCTAGAGTGTGATGAAGAAAATCGCAAAATTCGCCTGTCCCTCAAACAGGTCGAAGAACCCACTGCACAAACGCAAGCTCCAGAACCAAGCAAAAGACCTGTCCTTAAATTTAACTTCCCACTTAAAGGTGGCATCGAGTAACCCCCCCCGGCCCCCCGGAATTTGCCTTGGGTCATTACAGCGTTTTGTGAACGTGAACCCACAAAAGGTAACTACCAAAGGTTTTTTGTAACACGCACCGACTCAGATAAACAATCACACAGTACTGACAGGATCAATCACTATGCATCAGCACATACCCAATATGCTGACAATCGCGCGACTGGTCCTCTCGGCTGTCTTTTTTCTGCTACTAAATCAATACCGTTATCCCCAAGGTAACGCGGTATACCTCTGGGTCGCGATGGGCGTTTTCATCATCGCAGCACTCACTGACATTGCTGACGGCTACCTTGCCCGTCGCCTGAAAGTCGAAAGCACCTTCGGACGAATCATGGATCCCTTTGCGGACAAAGTGCTAAACATCGGCGCGTTCATCTATCTGGCAGGGTCGCGTTTTGTGGACCCCATCGCTATTGAACAAGGTGATTTTCACACCATGATCAGTGGCATCTATCCGTGGATGGTCGTGATGATCCTCGCTCGTGAACTTCTTGTCACCGGCATTCGTGGCGAAATGGAAGGCCGGGGCATTCAATTCGGTGCCAACATCTTTGGCAAAATGAAAACTTTATTACAGTGCATTGGAATCCCATTTCTCATCGGAATCGTTGCGTTAGACCCGCGAGTCCCCGGACACGAAGGATGGGTCTATGTGCAAACCTTCTGGGCTTATGCCATCGTGATCACCACCGTCCTAAGCGGCATCCCCTATATCCGAAATGCATACACTGCTTCAAAACCTGCTACTACAATAGAGAGTCCTTAAAATGACCAAGCGAGCTTACGTCGCATTTGACCTTGGAGCCGAGTCTGGCCGTGCCATGCTAGCCATACTCGAAAACGAAACCATCACACTCCAAGAATGCCACCGCTTTGCCAACACCCCTCAGCAATTGCCCAGCGGCTATCACTGGAACCTGTTGGATATCTGGCGGAACCTCGTCGAAGGTCTCAAACAAGCAGGCATCGCAGCCAAAGCATCCGATGCCGAGCTAGTGAGCCTTGGTGTGGACACATGGGGTGTGGACTTTGGCATGCTCGGCAAATCCGGCCAATTGCTCGGCTTACCCTTTAGCTACCGTGATGACCGCAATCCCCCAGCCATGGCAGCAATCCAAGACCAAGTCGGTGCGGACGAAATCTACATGCAAACAGGCATTCAGCACATGCCCTTTAACTCGCTTTACCAACTTAAAGCTCAGCAAACCGCTGAACCTTGCGTACTAGAAAATGCCACGGACATGCTTTTCATGCCCGACTTGTTGCACTACTTTTTCTCCGGCGAAAAAGTCAACGAAGCCACCATTGCCAGCACCTCACAGATGGTCAACCCACACACCGGTCAGTGGAACACCGACCTGTTAGAAAAAGCAGGCCTGCCCCAAAATTTCCTCGAAAAAATTGTCCCCGCAGGAACCAAGATCGGCAAGCTTCGTGACATCATTGCCAAAGAAGCTGGCATCGATCCCATCGACGTGGTCGTCCCCGGTTCGCATGACACGGCTTCGGCGATTGCATCCGTCCCTGTAGACAAAGCCAATAGCCCCAACTGGCTTTACCTTTCTAGTGGCACATGGTCACTCATGGGTGCAGAACTCGACAAGCCCGTGGTCAATGAAGCATCCCTTAAAGCCAACTACACCAACGAACGTGGTGTCGAAGACAAAATCCGATTCCTCAAAAACATCTCCGGCTTATGGCTCGTCCAAGAATGTCGCCGCGATCTCATTCGCCAAGGACAAGATTTAGACTACACCACACTCACTCAGATGGCTGCCGATAGCGAACCCTTTGTCACACTCATTGATACCAACCACCAGCCTTTTGCAGCGCCTGGCGACATGCTCGCTAAGATCGACGCGTTTGCCCAGGCAACCGGCCAGCCTAAGCCCACATCACCGGGTGCTTATGTCCGTGCCTGCCTTGAGTCATTAGCTCTAACCTACCGGGGCGTGTATCAAGACATGGAACGTCTCACCAAACAATCCATCGAGGTCTTGCACATCGTCGGCGGCGGCGGCCAAAATGGACTGCTCAACCAGATGACCGCCGATGCGATTAACAAAACCGTCATCGTCGGCCCGTTTGAAGCCACTGCCATTGGCAATGCACTCACGCAAGCCATTGGTTGCGGTGATGTCAAAGACCTCGACCATCTCCGCAAGATCGTGCGCAACAGTGTTGATCTAGAAACCTACCAACCCACCGGCGCAGCAGCCTTTGATACCCACGCTCAGCGGTATCAGGATTTGCAAGCTGTGACCGTGTGAGATGATGTCGATCATCTAACTTAAATCGCTTATCTCCCCCCCCCTATGCCATCACAACGGCCATTGCGCCTATTGTCTATTCATATCAATGTGATCTAAAAAGGCATAAAACATCTTGCTATTTTTATCTTTCTAAAAGAAGATGATCTGTATGCACTGCTGGGGACGTACTCCCGAGCTATTGCAACATAACCAAGAGCTAGGCGAAAGCATATGACCTTTTTTCTCGCGCAGCAAAATAGTTCAGACTGGATCGACGTTCTTCTACAGTTGGGGAGCATCACTACATTCGTGGCGTTTGCCATAGCAATGCTCGCGATTAAAATCAGCAAGTCGAAAGAAAAACAAACAGACGATACCGATCACTGTTCGTAATTGTTAGCCCCAACCACCCGCTACAGCTGCCAGACACGACTAGCCAACTTATACTAAACGTTAGACCAACATCTACTGAGGAATCAAATGAACTTCACTCTCGTTGGCAATCGAAACAACAAAGCAGTCATCTGCTGGCCTGTTCTCTTCTTTACATCAGTTGCAGTGCTAATTGTCTCTATTTTGGGTGCTTTGGCGTTTTCACTCATTACGGGTTGGTTCTCTTTACAAGCATTCGTACTAATCGTGTTTGGCGTTACAATTTTCATAGGCACTGTGATCAAACGCAGCTTACAAAAACCGTTGCAAGACTTACCTGTTCTTAGCTAAGTCGACTAGCCAATACAGCAAGACGCAACACGTCAGTTCTGCCTCTACCATTGTGTTTAATCTGTGCAAGAGCGTTGTGATTTTAACCATCACGTCACCGCGCAGACAAGTATGTCTGCGGCTATTGAAAATTCAAATAATAGCTGCGAGCTTATTCCGGAGCAGCTCACGCGGCCCGCTTGCTTGGGAATGACGGAGAGGTTGACTAAATCCTACTCCCTATTGCCTACTCCCTACCTCCCCCCCTACATCACCTTATAAATCATATGCCCAGCAGCCAGCGCTGCGGTGATGTAAATGATCATGGCAAATGGTTTTTCGGGGACACGTTTGTTCATCCATGCACCGGCTAATGTGCCAATGGGAAGTAACGGCAAAAACCAAATCGTATCGTGCAATGTCTGTTTGTTGATCAACCCTAGCCCAATATACGTTGGCAACTTGGCGGTGTTCACAATCAGGAAAAACAACAACAG
>JAESSU010000370.1 GCA_016763955.1 Phycisphaeraceae bacterium
AGGCTTGCGCCCCGATCAGGTCATCGATGCCCTGTCACTGATTGGAGACACCGCAGACAACATTCCCGGCGTGCCGGGCATTGGTCCTAAAACAGCGGTTGCCCTGCTTCAAGAGTTTGACACCATTGACGGGATACTCGCGAACATCGACAAAATCAAAGGCAAACGCCGTGAGAAAATCGAAGCATCCGTAGACATATTGCCTCTGAATAGACAGCTCGTTGCGCTCAAAGATGATCTTGACTTTGAGTTTGATCTTAGCCAAGCCACCGTGGGTTCCATTGATCAAGCCCTGCTCACAGATATGTTTCAAGTCCTCGGATTCCGCAGGCATATCAGTGACCTAAACAGACTTGTCACAGGAACCCACGAAAAGCCCGCCACGTCCCAGCCCGTCACCCAAAAACCTGCAAAATCAAAGCGAGCTCCCGAAGGTTTTCTTTTTGGTGAAAGTCTTTTTGACTATGCAGATGATTCAACGGGAAGTCCAGCCCAAGCCGCTGCCCCCATTGTGGAGTCCACCCTTGATGGTGAATACCGCTGTATCAAGACGCAAGCCCAACTCGATGAAGTCATCGAGCAAATCCAGCAAGCCCCCCTGCTAGCCATCGACACGGAAACAATCGGTCTTGGACGCAATGTCCCCATCTGCGGCATCTGTTTAAGCTGGCAAGAAAAACAAGGCGTCTACATCCCAATGATCAGCAAGCAGCAAGATGAACATCTGGATCACGACACCGTCATTAATACACTTAGACCCTTGCTCGAAAATCCGGAAGTTCCTAAGACCGGTCACAACCTTAAGTATGACGCATTGGTATTGCGAAACGCAGGAATTAAACTACGGGGCGTGGTGTTTGACTCGATGATTGCAGCTCATTTACTTGGAATGCCCAGTCGGGGGATGGATCACCTTGCTCTGGAATTATTGCATCACCGCGTGATTCCCATCAGTCAACTAATCGGCCCCAAAGATGCCAAGCAGTCAACGATGGACACCGTGCCTTTGGATGTGGTGACGGATTATGCTGCGGAAGACGCGGATATTTCCTTGCGTTTTTATCACCTGCTTGCCCCCATGCTCACCGAACAAAAGATGACTGATCTGCAAGCCGTGGAAATGCCTTTAGTAGAAGTGCTCGCTGATGTGGAGTCCTTAGGCATTCGTATTGAACCCCAAGCACTTGCAGATCAAAAAGAAAATCTCACGGGCAAGCTTGAAGAACTCAAAGATCAAATTTTTCAAGCAGCAGGCGAACCTTTTATATTGATTCGCCTAAGCAGCTTGCTGAAATTCTTTTTCACAAATTAGGATTGCCCATTCTTAAACGCAAGAAGACCGGCCCGTCAACCGATGTCGAAGTGCTCGAAAAACTCGCAGCGCGTGAGGACTTACCCGTGGGGACGCAAAAGGTCCCTGCCATGCTCCTTGAATACCGACAGTTCTCCAAATTGTGCAACACCTATCTGGACAATCTCCGTGAATGTCAAGACAAACGTGATGGCCGAATTCATGCAAGCTTTATGCAATTAGGTGCAGCAACCGGACGCTTATCCTCAGCAAGCCCCAACCTGCAAAACATCCCAGTCCGCAGTGAAGCAGGCAGACAAATTCGCAAAGCCTTTATCCCTGACCCCGGCAATAAATTCATTGTCGCGGATTATTCACAAATTGAATTGCGCATTTTAGCGCATCTCTCACAAGACCCTGCACTGATTGAAGCCTTTAACAATGATCAAGATATTCATGCAGCAGTTGCCAGCCAAGTGTTCAACACACCACTAGAAGAGGTGACCCAAGAGCAGCGAGCCCAAGCCAAGGTCATTAACTTCGGCATTGTCTATGGCATCACTTCATACGGTCTTGCAAAACGCATCGACAACCTCGATGAACCTCAAGCTCGAGCGTTAATCAAAGACTACCGAAAACGTTTTGCAGGCATTGACAAGTTCCTATCTAAATGTGTCCAGCAAGCATTAGACCTTGGTTATGTGACCACCATTTTAGGCAGACGACGACCGATTGCTCAGATTCATTCGAGCAATGGCAACACCCGGTCACTAGGCGAAAGACTTGCGATCAACACCGTGGTGCAAGGCTCAGCAACCGGTGATCTCATCAAAAAAGCCATGGTCAATTTGTACAACCGAATTGAATCAGAAAAGCTTCCCTTGCAAATGATTTGTCAGATTCATGACGAGCTGATCTTTGAATCGCCAGAAGCAGATGTTGATGCGATGAAAGAGATTGTGCGTCAGGAAATGGAGTCCGCGATAAAACTCACCGTGCCACTGAAAGTCGACATAGGCATCGGCGACGACTGGCTTGAGGCCAAGTAAACCGCAACCCAAGCATCACATCACAAACCATATCGCCAGCGGTTTTTTACTTCGGTTGATGAAGTACCGGTAATCTCCCACTCGACAGCAGGGCGTGAAGCAACACTGTTGTCGAGCATGACATAGTTACCTGAGCCTTTGTGACGAATACTTGCAACACCGGTCCAGCCTGAAGCAGCAGCACCAGCATTCCAGAAGGTATTATTTGCAGCACCGGCACCGATATTAAAACTTGGTGATGTCCGCCAATAACCTGGGTCTGAGTCCAGAAAGGCGATACTGCTGGATGGCTTGAGAATGATTTTTCGATTGACGTATTTAGTAACGTCATCGACACCACTGAGTGTCATCGCACCAATGCCATGAATCGGAATGCCATAGTGTCGGACATTGGAAAGTATGACACGTTTATTGCCATTACCAATTGCATAATTTGTCAGCGTTACACTGGAGGAAAATGTCGGGCAAATCATCAGTTCGTCTGTGACATATCCTAGCATTACTAGCATGTCATCCCATCGAATACTAGTCTGCGTGCTGAAAAATCCAGGCGGAATGGGTTGCATGGTATTGCGAACATAGTTTTCTTTATAGTCATTACAGTATATCTCCGACCCCATCCCAATTTGGCGTAATCGAACTGCGCACTGTGTGCGATGAGCCGATTCACGCGCAGATGCCAATGCAGGTAAGAGGATGGCAATGAGTATCGCAATAATGGATATGACAACGAGCAATTCAATGAGCGTAAAACCGACGGGGGATTTTTGAAATTTTTTCATAACGAGTTCTCCTTTTTTGTAGTCTATTTACCACTGTGCGACTGTAATACCACAAAGTACATAAGTCATTTTTTCGTTTGAACATTTAAGTGTGATGGATGTCATAGGTATGTCTGTCTTGGGATTTTCCCAGAAAAATACACGGATATAACGATTAGAATTTTGGGGCGAAATAGAATTGGGATGCTTATATTGAATAGCATGTGACAGTTCATTTTTAGTGGGCTTGAACCACCAATTATTGATCTGTTTTCCACCATGTAGCGGTAACTGCACCTCACTACCATCGGCATAGGTGATGATATACGTCACCGGTATCTCAGATTCGATCCCTTGCATCCAGTTGGCAGCATGGGCGATAAACAAGCCACGAACTTTGGGCAAATTTACAGCAATCGGGCCTACGGAAGACGGGCCGCTGTGGAACGTCATACCCTTGAGTGTGATGACTGAGGGATCAAGATTGGTCTTACCTGGTATTTCAAAAGGCACACCAAACCATGTGTACTTACCGGGCGTGATCATCCGTGCATCGTTGTAAGGGCCTTCATCCGTCCAACCACCCTTACCGTCTCCTTTAATGGGGTCCGCGAAAGACATGTTGACGAAGTCTGAAAGATCGATGGGCTTGAGGCGATGCTTGCCCAGTTCAGTAGCTACTTGAAAATCAGGTGCGGTGTGAAAAATGTCTTCTTGAGCAAGACCGGCCCCCTCTGAAACGGTGACTGGTTTTTGAAGTGACTTGCATGACATTAAGTTGAGTTGCTGGGCCAATTCTACTGCAGATTTATCACTGATCAAATAAACTGGTTCGTCAGCAATGGTGATGCCATTGGCAATATCAAGCGGATGTCTCATGAGGTTCAACGCTTTGATAGACTGCGGATGAATCTGCACACGTGCCTGATCTTCGCACCAGACAATGGCGACGGATTTACCATCCTGACGTTGGAAGAGATAGGTTCGCAACCCATCTGCTAAAGCAAGCTGCTGAACATAGTTTCCGCTGTCAAGCTGCCAGACAAGCAATGCATGGGCAATGGCCGAAGGCAACGGTGAACGTGTGATTTCACAGGTCGAATAGCCTGGAAACGCACGCCCCTTTTGAAGGGTGACTGGCTGGTGAAAATAATAGTATCGCGCTTTAACGTCCAGGCTCATGAGAACGACACTGGACTGAACCATCATGCAGGCAGCTTCTCTAAATTGATATTTTGTTTTGAGTTGCTCCGGTGAATATTCGGGGATGTTTAGACCTCGCAGAAAAGTACCACTTGTGACACCAGATTCGGAATTGATCAGAGGCAAATTTTCCTTGCCATACGCTTTAAGTTTGTAACGGATTTTGTTGACCATTCTGGCTGGGGCTTGGGGATTATCACTACCATTGTAGTAGCTATGAAACGCAAACCCATCACAGTAATTCAGTAACCCCAGTTCAAGTACACGGTCAAGCCATGGGCTGTCATAGGGTACTTGCGCAAAAATTTGTAACTCAGGGCGGGTGGCTTTGGCCTGCTGATATATGATTCGGCACATCTGGAAATACTGGTCCGGTGAGCCGTTCCAGAACATGGAGACATAGGGTTCGTTCCACATTTCCCATTGCGTTATTTGCGGGAAGGTTTCGATACTACGCATAATATATTGGCGGAGTGCCTGTTCATCTGTCGGCAACCAACCTTTCGGATAGCCATTGGGCTGTGGTTGAGGATGGCTGCCGTCCTCACGGGTTACCGCCCAATAGGGTGCTGCTAACCACTGACCGTAATGGGTAAATCCCAAATCCAGATACCGCTGATAGGCGGCCACCTGTGAGTTGTTCATATCCCATTGGTCTGGCTGGGGAGCCAGGTGCTTCCACCATGTGAACTGCGTCATGTTGTGAACACGATTGGAAGAAAATCCCAGCCGTCGCGCCATCTCCGGCATGTTCTTTGTTGCATTGACATGGGCTCCAAAAAAGGGATGTTTCGGGGGCGATCCCGCAGGCAGGACACCGAAGCTGGTGACATCACGAATACGTGCTGGATCAGCCGTGTCAGTAACACGAAGTTTGTAGCAACCGAATTGATTGAGTGTGTATGAGCGGGTGATGGATTGACTTTGTCCTGCTGGAATTGTCAGCTTAACCGTCTGTCTTTGCGTGACAGGTTTTTCCCAGAGGTCCAACACTTCAAGAGTGATAGCCATGGTCTGAGAACGGTCGGTTTTATTTTCAAATGGGATGGTGATTGTCACAGGCTCGCCCGGGGCGACCAGACTATCGGTGTAATTAAAGTTGGCGAGTTGTGGTTCGATTTTCCAGTTGTCAGGTTTGCTCTTGCTCGTGAGTGATGTGAGAGATTCGGTTGAGGGCGCGATGTGCTTGTACAGCCACATGATTTCTTTTTTTGAAAGGACACGTGACCAGATGGCTAATTCGTCGTAGAGTCCGGGAGCGTTCTTGCCGAGAGTCAGAGGTAGTGAGCCGGGGCCGTCACCAAGTAATTGTGTTTTAGACCTGCCGGCAGATTTGCCGTTGATGAAGACTGCCAGTCCTTTTGTATTACGATCCCATGTCAAAACCAAATGGCACCATTTTCCAGCGGGCACCTGTTTTGGACGCAGCAATAACTGGTAGTCCCATTTAAACCCCTTGTCCGGGAGCGCTGTCCCAACCATGAAAAAGACTTGGTTTTGTTTGCGGTAAATCTGAACACGAAAATTGGTGGCATCGACAATGAGTTGGTGATCCGCATCCGATTTTTCATCGATTTTGAACCATAGCGACAGTGTGCCACGAGTCCGGGTAAAGTTACCGTTGGGCAGATAGGAAACACCTTTCCCGTCACATTTCATCGCCTTACCGGACATGCCAGCGGCGGATGCATATTCCCCGACCCAAGATTCTGCTCCAACTGCCAGATCGGGCTTGAGAGATTCATTCCATGAGCAGTGGAAAGTCAGGTCTTTTGTCAGATTAATGTCCTGAGCGCGCGCAGTATTTGTAGATAACAGGCAAGATAAAAGCAGGAGTAGCATTAAATATAAATGTTTCATATCACTAAGATTTTTCATGTCATAATTGAAAGTTGAATTTGTTATTGATGCAGTTATTTCAATGACCTCGCGGGCCCCATGCCGTGTTACCGGGTAACCAGTGAACCGGGAGAACTTGGCTGGGGAGACTTTGCTCCTTGGGACGATTAAGCAGATTCAACAACATGTCCGCTGCTATTTTCCCCATGTGGTAACGGTCAAAGGACACACGGCTGAGTCCGGGCCAGTTGTCATGAGCGTTGGCACTGTCTTCACAACAGACAAGCCCGAAATCATGCCCCACGCGGTATCCCATGCTCAAAGCCAAATGTGTAATATGCGTTGCCAACTCAGTGTTGTAGGCAATGACCACGTTCAGTGGCTTGAACGTCTGGGCAAGCTCAT
>JAESSU010000371.1 GCA_016763955.1 Phycisphaeraceae bacterium
CGGCAACTTTTTCACCGGTCAAAACAACGGTACCGCCCATTGCTAGGCTATTCGAGGCATCGAGGACACCAGTATGTAATATCGCACCTGATCCTTGACCTTCAAGACTGATATCCCCGGCGAGGATGTCGCCGGAGTTGTAGATTGCGATGGAGTAGAGGTCACCTGCACCAAGAGCCACTTGGTCAGCTGTGATGATGCCTTCGTTACGAACACCTGCGCGAGCCGCGTCGATGTTTGCAGCAGCACCGTTGATCTGTGCGAAGATATGCCCATCAGCAGATTCGCCTAGAAGCACATCGTCACCTGCGATCATGGCCACATAGCCATTTTCAGCCACGATCTCACCATAGTTTGCGACGTGGGAGCCAACCAACACCGCCATAGATTGTGTTTGAATACGACCCCAGTTAACGACATCGCCTTGAACATTGGTGAAGTGATCCACGCCGTTCATAAAGTCATCATTGGTCATGCTCGCAGCAGCGGCCACAAAGCCTGCGGTGTCCACAACACCCCCAGAGCCGACGATCACGCCCGCCTGGTTGATCACGTAGACAATACCGTTGGCTTGCAATTGGCCATAGATTTCGGTGGGGCTTCCGGATTGAATACGGTTAAGCACCTTGGACATTGCATTGGGCTGATTGAATTGAACGGTTTCGCCCGCATTAATATCAAAGCCCTGCCAGTCGATGACTGCGGTGTTGGTGAACTGATCAATCGTGGTGAGGTTGCCCCCTTGATTGATGTTCGCGTCACCCGCTGCAACCACGCCACCTTGAGGTGTTGCATACGCATTGACACCAATCAAAGCGGTGAGCAATGCAGAACTACCTGCAAAGTAGCCGCGAACCTTGGTTCGCCAAGTGCGACGTTTAAGCTCGCGGGTTCGGCGTTGTTCTTTAAGATTCGTAGTACTTACCATTCGCATATTCGTTGTCATGTGAAATTCCCTTAACCAGTGAGTCAACTTTTGGCTCTAGTGTTGTTGACCTGTTTCTTGGTTTCTTTTTATACAGTCTTTAAATTTGAATCCCGGAACCCCGGAACCCCCGGTACCCGGGTACCCCGGAATTGGGTCTTAGTCTTATTTTTACGTTGCAATATTAATAAAGTATCGTCGCAGCAATGTGGAAGCGATGATCACCCGCTTGGGTCTCATCCACATCCGTTAGGGCAAAACCCCAATCCGCACGCACGCTCAAGTTTCGCTTATACAGTAGTTCCAACCCCAAACCCACACTGGCAAGGTCTTCACCTGGCTCGACCACGCGGCTTGCAGGATCATTCACGACCCAAGTGTGTGCATAGTCTGCAAATGCCTTGACGACAAAATCCCAGTCGGTCGGGCCATAAACAGTTTGTGGGGCAACGCGGAAGGGTGAACCAAACAGCGCAGTATTGCTGGGGTCTGGTTCAATTCCAAAGAGCTTAGGCACATGCAAGCGATATTCAGCAGTGACCTGAAATACGCCATCGCCAGAAGCTTCAGATTCTTGGAAACCTCGGACTGAGTACATGCCACCCACCGTTCGCAGTTGCGAAGGTAAGAGACGCGTTCCAAAGGAGTATTGGCCTGATGTTGAAAAGAAGAGCTCGTGGGCCAATGTTGAACTTTGTGGGGTGCTCGTATCAGCCCAACCTGCGGGGTTAAGCAAGGGTTCTAGGAAGAACGAATGCGTCGCATACCAAGACATGATGTACTGTTCTTCACTAACACCGCCTGCGCGACCCATTAAAGCAAACTGATTATGATTGATGCCCGCTAGGCCCATCAGATCCGTCTTGAAAGACACCTGAGCAAAAGTCGATTGTGTATCGATCCGATTTTCATACTTCAAACCCGATTCCCACCAGATCAGATCTGTACTAGCAGTTGTGACAATCAAATCGTTATCAATCCGATCACTGCTGTAGGTCAGACTCGTAAACAGGTCTACAAAATGGTTGTCCTTGTTGTAGACATTAAATTCAAGCCCCCCGCCGACTTGCCATGTTTCTGAAGTAAAATCTTCACTTGCAAAACCAACCGCATCTGAGGTGTAAATGCTCCAAAGTGTTTTCACATTCCAGCGGATGCTTTGTGAATCACCCAAGGGGGCTTCGTAAGAAGCGACCACTGAGTGAGTGTCTTGAAAACCTGAGGTAATGTAGTCAATGCTGAAGATGTCATCATTGCCTGTGAGCTGATTAAAGGTCAGGCCAAAACGTTCACGCCATTGGCTGATGGATTTTGTACCTGTGTTGGAAATTTGGAAATATGCAAGCCAAGTTTTGTTCTCTGTTATCAAAAGGTCCAGAGCAACCGAACCGGGGTCTGCATCTTCCGAAGCTGAGACCGCGATATCCACACGACGGCCTGGATGACGGTTTAGCCGTGAGACATAGCGGTCGAGTTCTTTCTTATTAAGCAAGTCATGGTCGTTGTAACCATCTGAAGGCTGCACGGGCATATTGCGAAGGATGCGGTTATGCAATGGATTGTTAATCCGGTCTGCATCATCAATTCGTTGCCCACTTGCTAGGGATCGCATTTCTGCCACAACGGCTGTTCGGATAATCAGGCGAAGAGACATGTCACCTTCAGGTCGGACATCTTCACCACGCTGATCAATCTGCGTGCGGTCAGGGCCGACAAAGACACCGATGATGCCCAGCTTGTTGAAGTAGTCGACGATTGCCACTGAGATTTTGCGAATGGCTGAGCCGTAGAGCTTAACGTTGTCCACACCCTGAAGATCCACAAGACGCACAGGCGTTGCCGCCACGCCATCTCGCGGTGAAACAAAGCCGGTATCCGTGTTAATCAAATCAACACTGATCATCAGCACATCTTCCAACGGTGGATGTCCCGCATGAGAGCGAGCATACTGAACGATCAGTTCAGACACATCGTATGTCCCACCGTCATCTTCAACAGGCATCACATCAGCCATGGGCTCGGGAAGCTCAATACGAGGAAGGTAACCCGCCTTACCTGCTTGAACTCGCATCTTGGCACGCAGTTGTGCCAACTCTCCTTCGAGATGTCGAATGCGGTCCTTTGTGGTTTCAAGATCAGTCACAGCACCTTGTGCGTGCACCTTGGATGACCCAAAAGTCATCAGCCCGGTCAAACATGCAGTTAGCAGCAGACCTGAAGATTTTTTCAAAAACTTTTTCATTGCGCTCTTTTTCGTGTGTCTCATATCGGAGCTACCCCTAAAAATCAAAGAAAGGCCGAGCGATAACGTTCGACCACTTTGGTGTTAATACCGTAAATGGGAAAAGGCATCCAACCCTTAAAATAGCATGATTTGTGCTTAATTTCGATCAACCCCTTGATCAGATTAATGTTTTCGTTCGCCTAATTTCCCCGTTATAAATGGACCTATTACCATTCATAACAACATTGTTTATATATCATTGGCGAAATGCAGTCAAGAGGTTGATTTATTTTCTATCAAAAAAAAATCGGCCCTTGATAACCGGCCTAATCCAAATAATCAGAGACGGGATATCCGCTTAACACTTACGCTTTAATTTTACGAAACCCCAGCCAATAATTAAGAACAATATTCACAAAAATTCGTCGCACCCCGTCTGCCCACACGTCATGTTAAAAATAGAGCCCAAATAAGAGATGAACATTGTTACCTGTCTCGTGATCGACCTTAAATTGCAAATGCAGCAAGGGAGAATTTACAAGAATACGGATACGCTTTGCAACGAAATTGGGTGATAGATACCTTCGAGTCAGCATAATTGATCAGATGATCTGATGGAAACACCTTGATTCAACATTCAAAGCTAACCTATTTCTCATCAATCACGGGGCAATCAGTAGCTCGATTGCGAGCAAATTTGCCAAGATCAAACAATAAAGACAGGATTCGACACTATTACAGCAGGCCCCATCGGCAATACAGTACTTAACTCATCGCCCTTCAAGCAGTCGTTGACCGAGGAATTCATTGAGTTCGGGAACCTCATTGATCTTATCGATGACGGTTTGAATCGGGTAGGCTAGTCGAACAAAATCCACAAACTCTGTTGAGATAATGGCATAACTAGCGCGTGGGTCCCGATCGCGTGGCTGTCCGACGCTGCCGGGGTTGACGATGCACTTTTCGCTGTTGTTAAACCGGTATCGACCATTCAGGTCTGCTGGCGGGTAGAAGTCTGGCTCATCTGTGAAGATGCCTGCCACGTGGGTGTGTCCGCAGAAGCATCGTTTGTCGATCCGGTCAAAAATTTGCGCCATTTTTGAA
>JAESSU010000372.1 GCA_016763955.1 Phycisphaeraceae bacterium
ACCAGTTCGTTAATCAGTGATAAGCCGTAGCCTTTGTGTGCACCAAATGGAAGTAACGCACTAACGGCATTGGGGTCCGTTGTCGGATTGCCCTGTTTATCCACCGCAGCATTAAACGGAAGCTCTTTACCTTCACGCTTAAACTGTTGGACACGTCCCATCGCAACCGTACTCGTTGCCCAATCAATCACCACGGGAAAACCAATCGCCTCAGTCGTGGGAAAACCCCATGAATGCGGATTGGTTCCTAGGGTCGCGGTCTTACCCATAAAGGGAACGACTTCAGCTAACGCAGCGGTGCAGTTGGTGTACGCAATGTAACCGCGTTTAGCAGATTCCATGACGTAACCACCACCCCAAAGATAATGAAAAGCATGATCGACACTGACGATGCCTACGCCATATTTGTCTGCCATTTTTTCACAAGCCTCAATCGCTTCAAACGCAACAGCTTGCCCTAGTTTTTTGTTGGCATCCCATTTCTGAGCAGCCGCAAACTTGCTGTTTTTTTTATCAATCACCGCGCTAGGCACACAGCCGGGATTGATGGTATTGCCTGAACCAAAGAGATGATCTAGGTGCAATGCCTTGATGAGATTATGTGTTTTAATGCCATGCCAGGCCGCCATATTGCAAAAGCGTGCAGCCTGCTGACACTCATCAACATTGTAACCCCGCAAGGCAAATGCATCTTGAGCCAATTGGTCATGCAACGATACTGGGACAACATAATTCATAGTTTTATTCCTATTCTTAGCGGTACGAATAAGTAGGATAGCAAAATTAGACCGTATGTAAACCATTAATCTAATGCAATAGACAGAAGTTTTTTTAACTCTGATTGTCTGTCAAGGTGAACTCAATTAGAAGCGTCCGGCTCAGCTTCCCGACTGTAAGATGACCAGCGTTGTTTTTGCTCATAACTTTTGAGTCGAGCTTTGAGTCCCACTTCCAATGTGGCTTCGCCGCTTTTGCCAGTGATGACCAATGCCTCATTGCACCAATGCGTCGCATTTTTAAAATCACCGGTCGTCGCATACGCCGCTGCCAAAGTATCTAACACCAGTGCCACCTGATGTTGGGTCATTTGAGCAACCTGTAAAGCCAGTGGCAAACTTTCAGGTTTCCCCATCACAGCCAACAGCCAAGCGCGTTCATTAATCAACTGAGGACTGCGAGCTTGCGAGGTTTGGAGTTTTTCAAATAGCATCTTTGCCTCATCCATGCGCCCCAGATGCCCTAGTGCATCCGCAGCACGCCTGCCTGCAAGAATCCGTGCAGTGTCCAAGTCATAAGCTTTACGACAATGCATCAAGGCCTCAGCCCAATGCCCTTGCTCCCATAAAGCAAGACCCAGTTTTTCATTGGCTGCAACCGCATCATCATTGACAGCTAACGCACGACGGTAATACATGATGGCAATCCCAAGATGCCCTTGCTGGTGATTAATGACACCCAGCGTTAGCAATCCATCACTGAATTTAGGATTACGCATAATCGAATTAAGCAGGTTGCCTTTGGCCTCTTCAAATAAACCATCTCGTGCCTGAATCATGCCCACGATACCCCGCGTTTGATGATCCTCAGGGTCAATTTCGATAGCCTGATCTGCTAGTTTTCGAGCATCTTCCACACGACCGTGAATCAGATAGACATGAGCCAGAAGCACGATCGATTCAAACTGATCCGGCTTGCGTTTGAGAATTTTTTCAAGAAGTTTTTGGCATTCATCAACTTGTCCAAGCACAATTCTCGCACGAGCATTTTGAAACTGAATGCGATAATCGCCCGGACTGTAAAACAACGCTTGAGTCGTATAAAATCGGCAGAGTTCCGGTTGATTATTAACAAGATAAAGCGTCCCCAAACCAAAGAGACTTCGATGGCTATAGGGGCTATACGTTAAAGCAAGCTGATACATGCGAGAAGATTTGTCGGTATCCGTCTTGCGAAGATCGTTTGCCAAATTCAAATAAGCCATCGACTCTACCGGGTTGGCTTCTAATACATGTGACCAAATAGCTGTTGGCCCCTCATAAAGATGTGCATGAAACCAGCTCCTTGTACCTAAGGCGCACACAATGACCAACATCACGGCAACACGGAGTTTTTGATGCGTAAAAATCTGAGCCACGGCGGTCGCCATCAAAGCCGTAAACCCTAAACTTGCCCAGTAAACCCAGTGATTCGCCACATAGGAAAACCGCATGTATGCCACAGTCATAAAGACCAATGGCCCCACCGCTGCAAAGAAATACAACAACCCAACAAGTGGGCCATTCCCCCATTTTTTACGCATTTTTACAAATAAACCCAACACCAAAATCAACCCAAGGGTCGGTAACCATTGAAGCATTTGGGTCGCATCGACTTGCCATCGAGCATAGATAAATCGAATGTCAATTGGCAAGACCAATTTCGATGCGTAAAACCACAAAGTCTGTCCCAATAAAACCCAACGGTCTGCTAAGGACAAATGCAGATCAACACCTGCGCCGCTAAAGTTTTCCTCCAGATGTTTGACGAAGGAAGCAAAACCACCGCCGATGATTGCATAAGGAATAAGCAACAAAAAATCTCGCCAGAAAGTCTCACGCCTTTTCCAAAAAAGAATCAAGAGCAATCCCAATGGCAAAGAACTCGTCGCCGCTTTACTAAGTAATGCCAAAATAAAGAGTCCCAGTGACAGGCCATACAAGGCCCATCTGCGGCGACCCATCTGCGGGAGCATCTGCACAAAAATCACCGCGGATGCCAGATAGAAAAAACAGGATTGCACATTCTTAAGTTCAATGATCCACGCAACCGACTGCACATTCACCGGACTCACAGCAAAGATCATCGCACCCCAGTAACCACCGGGGACTTTTAGCTGTGAAAGTAATCGCCATAACAGCAATGCGTTGAAACTATGAAGGCTCACATTGATCAGGTGAAACCCAAGTGTTTTAAATCCCCAAAGACTATGTGCCAGCCACAAGGTCGTACTGGTCAGCGGGTAATACTGGTGTTGATAATCTTCAAACGGATACAACCAAATTTTCATCAAACCGCTAAAAGTCCGTAAACGCCGATCCTCAAAAATATGCCCAATATCATCAAAAATAAAGGACCCAAAAAAGGACGGGCTATAAACAATGAAAGTCAGAGCAATGAGAAACATCGCCTGCAATATGAGATTTTGATGATGACGAATTTTGAGCAATAGAGCATCCTTAATACGGATCAAAGTCAGCAACATTATAGACACATCAACGCCTACTCTGCTTATATCTCCGACTTTTTAAGACAACACCGACCTCTAGCATTTCATTCACTGCAATAAATCACTGCAAGCCACGTTGAGCTTTCAGGTCTCACCCGAGTCAAAATACAAAAAAAAGGGAGCAACAAAATGGGGCAATGGATCCACCGTTTAAATTCAATCCATTTTTATATCGCATGGGCTTTACTGATCACCCTCACAACAATCACACAAGCTCAGGAACCATCAAACTGGACTTACCCCATTGTCGACACCGGCCAGCGTCACTTATTTACAGACCGTATTCAACTCACAAACATGCCCCGCGAAAACCAGCGATGGTACGGCCAAGATGCACAATTTAGCAGCAATCCCCCCCGCTATCAGGACAATCACGATGGCACCACCACCGATCTAGTGACCGGGCTAATGTGGGAGAAGGCCCTTCATAAAAATAAAACATTCAAACAAGCACAGCAGGATGCAAGCAACCTCAAGACCAGCGGCTACACCGACTGGCGACTGCCAACGCTCAAAGAGTTGTACTCACTGATTGACTTTAATGGCTGTGTCCACACGCGTAATCCCGTGCCTTACATCGATACAAAATACTTCGACTTTAAATGGGGCAACCAAGTGAGCTCGAGAAATCGCGCGATTGATGCTCAGTTCTGGTCCGCGACCCAATACGTCGGAACCACCATGAATGGCAATGCCACTGTCTTTGGCGTGAACTTTGCAGATGGACGCATCAAGGGTTATCCCCGTGACAGGAAACGAACTTTTGTACGCTATGTTCGAGGCAATCCTGACTATGGCATCAACCATCTTGTGGACAACAAGAACAAGACCATCTCCGACACAGCGACCGGCCTGATGTGGGCAAAAGTGGATTCAAAAAAAACCATGAACTGGGAAAACGCATTGAATTATGCCAAAAAATCCAAGCTTGCCGGCCATACCGACTGGCGATTGCCCAATGCTAAGGAACTGCAAAGTATTGTCGATTACACCCGTGCGCCCGATGCAAAACGTTCCTCACAACGCGGCCCGGCAATTGATCCGATCTTCCGCATCACCAAAACCGAATCCTATTTTTGGACAAGCACCACGCATCTCGATGGCGTGCGATACTATGACCATGCAGTCTATCTCGCCTTCGGACAAGCCATGGGATACTTTGCCCCACCGCGAAGTAATCAATCCAAAAAGTTCATCAATGTCCACGGCGCAGGAGCCCAGCGAAGTGATCCTAAGTCCGGCAATCCAAACAGTTCCCGTTACAAATCAGGACATGGCCCCCAAGGTGATGACATCCGAATCAATAACTACGTTCGTGTCGTGCGTAACATTAATCCAGACCAGGTCACCACCGGCAAGCTCAGTACCGACCGCGTGCCAGTGCTCTCCCCGCAAAACAACATGAAGGATTCTCAATCCAACAGTCAAAGATCATCGGACAACCATCGCCCACACGATCGAAAGCCCCCGCCACGACGA
>JAESSU010000373.1 GCA_016763955.1 Phycisphaeraceae bacterium
AGTCTTAGATAATTTTATTTAAACCCGTATTCGGAGCGGTACGATGCGAATCTTGCTCACCACAACTTCATACCAAGACACCCCCGGCAAACACCATGAGCTACTCAAGGCTAGCGGCCATGAAATAATCACCAGCCAAGGTCCCTTGCCTGAAGACGAAATGTTGCGTTTAGTCACTGCCGATGGCGGTGTGGATGGCCTACTTAATGGCGATGATATCATCACTCGCAAGGTCATCGAAGCAGCCCTGCCCCGACTCAAAGCCATCAGCAAATACGGCATCGGCCTAGACAGTGTTGATGTGCAAGCGGCCACCGACTTAAAAGTCCCCGTCCTCTTTACGCCGGGCGTGAATCACACCACTGTCGCAGAACACTGCTTTGGGCTGATCATCACGATCGCAAAACATTTGCATGCTGAAATCAACCATGTCAAAAACGGTGATTGGAAACGCATCACCGGCTGTGAACTAGCAGGCAAAACACTGGGCATCATCGGCCTAGGACGCATCGGCAAAGAGGTCGCTAAGCGTGCTCGTGCTTTTGGCATGAAAGTCATTGCCTATGACATTTACTGGGACGAAGATTTTGCCAAAGAACATGATGTGCAATATCTCTGCTCGGCAGATGAGGTCGCTGACCAAGCAGACGTGTTAAGTTTGCATATGTTTCTCACGGATGAAAACCGAGGCTTTATCAATCGCAACCGCATCAGCAAAATGAAAGACAATGCCATCATCATCAACTGCGCCCGAGGGGGTTTGATCAATGAAGCAGATGTTGCCCAAGCGTGCGCAAGCGGCAAGCTCATGGGTTATGCAGCAGACGTGTTGGATCATGAACCGATCCAAACGCCCCACATTTTCCAGGACATTGACAACATCATCATCACGCCCCACATCGGCAGCCGCACGTTTGAAAGTGTCCAACGCCAAGCTCTGATGTCCACACAAAACCTACTCAACGTCTTTGACGGCAAAGCACCTCTAGCCCAAGCAAACAAGTTCTAATTCACAAGGTCATTAACCCTCATCAAATGATAGTCTCCCACCTCAGCAATTAATTGATAGCCGTCGGGTGACTGTGCGTTCGTATGCAACACAATAATATAGTCAGGATTCGCATGCTTACGCCTCTCCCATTCTCCGAACGGGCGATCAGCTGCTAAGCAAAGCATAGCCACCCAGTCTGAATCCATTCCGACGCAAGCCCAACGGGTTTGTGTGTCGATTTCATTGATTCGCAAAGCCATTTCATCCATCACCGGCCAATCACGGGCTCGAACAAGCTCTTGGGGATATTCGGAACTAATCCGTCCAATCGTCACTGCCATGTGCAAGATCAGCAGTATGAGAAGCAGCTTCTTTTTCCATGTTTTATCAACAAGTAACCGTTGTAAACTCAGCAAGATCACCGGCAGAACCGGAATCATAAATCGTGTTCCCGCACCATAAGGCATCACCCAAATCAATGCCATATAAAACGGCAGCATCCAGACATACGCGTCACAAGACGATCTTGCCAGCAGCACATACCCCCACACGAGCAGCCCACCGAGTACAACATTCAACAACATCAGTGGATTAAGCCAATCCCCCACCTCCGCGTAGGTGCGAAACATCCCCGGGACAAGAACGCGGCCTACCTTAGTGAGTAACCGGTGAGAATTATCCACAGAGATTTTTAAGAGTGAATGCCCTTGTCCTTGAAAATCTTTCTTTACATATTCCAGATAAGAATTGTTAGCACTCGAGTCTGGGTTGACCAAGGATTTTTGATACAACAACCACCCCACCGCCGTGGAGCCTGCCACAGCATTCACCAAAACCATAAGCAGCAGGCAATGGACCCATATTTTTCGACTGCGCATCTGCCATGCTAATCGAAACAGTGCCACTGCCATCCCCAACGCCAGCATAGAACTCACATGCCGTGTTAATACCATCCAAATTAGAAACGGTAAAGACCCTAGCACCCAAAGCCAAGCCTTTCTCAACTTCTGCTCTCTGACCGCTTTTACCACTTGTTGGTACACCAATGCCATCCCAAACAGTAGACAGCAACAAAACGTTTCCGTGAGAAAACGAAGATAATAAAGCCAAAAACACATTATTGAGAAACATTAGCCCAGTGAGCAAAATCGAATCATCACGACTTAGAATTTTACGCAGCCAGTGATAACACCCCACCATCGCCCCCACTGCCACAAACCACTGCATGATCGACAAAACCAAGAACGGCCTATCACCAAATGCAAAAGCCGGTGCGTAGAAGAAAGTGATTCCAATTTGATTGAAAATCTCTCGCTGACCCAATAATGCCAACTGTCCATCCTGCCACAACGAACGTGCCACACCTAGATAGGTAATCGCATCACCGCCTGATGACCACCAGATCGAATTGATTGCGCCAGCGAGCAACAAAGCCATGATTAACAAGCGCAATAACACCCCGTTTCTGGTAAGATCGCACGGGGCAATAGTGTGCGGAATCGCGGTGTTTTTCTCCGCTGATTGCTCTTGATGGAAATTCTCTGATTCTTTGGATGCTTTCATATTTACAAAATATACCAGATCAGTAGCAGGACCTCATCTTGACGAAACACCGGGTAAAGATTAAAAGCAACCTCTGCGGCAACAAATCACTCGTAATAAAAATTCCAGTTAACCAGGGAACAAACATGGCAAAGCAAACGCAAAACAATCTCGCTGACGTTGGACTCATCGGCCTAGCCGTCATGGGACAAAACCTCGTCCTTAACATTGCAGACCACGGCTTTAAAGTCGCAGTCTACAATCGCACCACTTCCAAAACACAAGCATTCCTTGATGATGCAAAAGCCAACGAACCGGCGTACGCCAATCTCATCGGAAGCAAAACGCTTAAACAATTCGCCGCTGCCATTGCCAAACCCCGCAAGATCATCATCCTCGTCAAAGCAGGCGCAGGCACCGATGCTGTAATCGACTCACTAATCCCACTCGTCGACAAAGGTGACATCATCATCGACGGCGGCAATGCACTGTGGACCGACACCATCCGCCGCGAAAAAACACTCACCGCCCAAGGCATCGAGTTCGTTGGATCAGGTGTCTCAGGCGGCGAAACCGGCGCTCGCTTTGGCCCATCACTGATGCCCGGCGGCTCAAAGACCGCATGGAAATCACTGCAACCTATCTGGAAAGCCATCGCTGCAAAAGTCGATAAAAAGACCGGCGAAGAACTCAAAGGCGCTCTGCCGGGCAAACCCCTCAAAGGTGGTGAAGCCTGCACTGGCTACATCGGCCCCGATGGTGCTGGCCATTACGTCAAAATGGTTCACAACGGCATCGAATACATCGACATGCAGCTGATCTGTGAAGCCTATGCCATCATGAAAAACCTACTGGGCATGACCGCTGGCGAAATCGGAAAAATCTTCGAAGAATGGAATAAAGGCGAACTCTCTAGCTATCTCATCGAGATCACCGCAGACATCCTCCAACAAAAAGACCCACGCAAACCCCGGAAGTTTTTAGTCGATCAAATCCTCGACACTGCGGGCCAAAAAGGAACGGGAAAATGGACTGCTACCAACTCACTGGACCTAGGCATCCCCGCCAATGCCATCGCTGAAGCAGTCTTTGCACGTTGTCTTTCAGCACTCAAAGAAGAACGCGTCATTGCGAGCAAAATTCTTAAAGGCCCTAAGACCAAAAAATTCACCGGCGGTAAAGCCAAGACCATCGAAGCCATTCGTCAAGCACTTTACTGTTCTAAAATTTGTGCCTACGCTCAAGGCTTCCAGCTCATGACCGAAGCGCAAAACGAATACAACTGGAAACTTAATTTCGGCCAGATCGCCAAACTCTGGCGCGGCGGCTGCATCATTCGTGCCAGCTTCCTGCAAAAGATCACCGATGCTTTCACCACAGACAAAAAACTCCAGAACCTGATGCTTGATCCCTACTTCAAAAAAGCGATCCACAACGGCCAAGATCAATGGCGTGAGGTGGTGTCACTCTCAGTTAAGTTCGGCATTAGTGCCCCTGCTTTTAGTGCAGCAGTAGCCTACTTCGACGGCTACCGCAGTGCCGTTTTGCCTGCCAACCTGCTTCAAGGTCAGCGGGACTTTTTCGGAGCACACACCTACGAACGCACCGATGAAAAACGAGGCAACTTCTTCCACACCGACTGGCCCCAAGAGGGTCGCCCTGAGTCCAAGGTCTAAACGCCTGCGACATTGACGTAACAACACCCTTAAAAACGACCTAAGTCACTAAGACTCAGGTCGTTTTTTTATTTCAAATTAGGCCTTTAAAAAACATGAGGAACTCTCTGCTTTTTAGGCTCTGCGGGTTATAGTGTGTTTTAGTTTTTCGAATGCAACAACAATTACTGTCGTTCGACGTTAGTCTCGGTCTTTTTGACCTGCTCGCCGTCTTTGAGAAGGCCGCCTTGCTCGCGAATTTTTGCCATCCCTTGTGGGATGGGGAACGCCAGATTCGTATCCAAGCCATACTTGGGGAATTGCTCTTGTACGAAGGGCATCAGTCGATCATAGCTGTCGATCTGCAAGAAGTTAGGCGTGTTGCGCCAGATACGAGCACGTACCAGTGGATCGACGGACTGCTGTTTCATGTAAGAAATGTAGGACTCGGTGAGCGTTTGGCGCCAGGGCAGAATTTTCATGCGGTCTTGCGGAGCGATGGTATTGGTAATGCCTCGCTTCTGGAACTTGGTGTGCATTTTCTTAGCCAGCTTAATGCAGCGGTTAAACGTATTTAATTTGCCGTACAACAATCCTTGTTCCAAACCTTGACGAATCATAGCATCGATAAATTGTGTCGAGCGATCCATCATTGATGCGTTGTCTTGAAGTTCATAGATCACCAAATCTTCAAGGGTACTGGTATAGCGTTGTGAGTTGAGGTTATGTGGATCATTGCCATAGAGTTTTCGAACCTTGTTGAAGTAATGACCTGCTTCTTGCGTGTTCCCGTAGAGATACTGGTAAACGATCGCTGCGAGTAAAAAGTTTTCATGCCCTGATCTGTAACTATCAGAATGCACGCCATACTTTTTAAAGTGAGCTTCATCCGCTTCTTCAACAGCAATTTCATATGCCGGGATGAACCGAATATCTGGGAGCATTTGCAGACGCTTACTAAAGGGCTCAAAAGCGATGCGTCCAAAGCGTGTTAGCTGCTGCATGGAATGCACGTTTTGACGATAGGTATTTATAATATCGACTGCTGCATTATTTCGTAACTTATCGGCTTGTTCCGTACCAAGCTTCGCCCAGTACATGCCATGTGCTGAAGCATGGCGCCAATCAATCGGACCAAATGTTTCCATCATTTCCAGCATTTTATCTGGCTGCATGTGATAACGTTTAATCAAGACACGCTTGCGTAGATAAGCCACCATAAATGGAAGAGTCGCGTTCCATTTTGGCTCATTTTTGTATAACACTTCACGCACCAGTCGCGTATCATTTCCCGGCGGGATGGGACGCTTGTCTCCCACGCCCTGCATTTTTGCATCAAAGGATTGAGTGAGCATCAGGAACGTACCGATCTGACGCAACAGTCGTTCATCTAGGTCGTATCCCAGGTCACGAATTTTCGCAATCACTGGGACGAGTCCCGGTATTTTTTCAATCAGTTCTGCTTCTGTTTCAGGTGCTTGTGCAATTGTTCTAAACCGTTCAACAACCTGCTCGGTGGTCCCACCACGATCCAGATCACCAAGAACCTACTGCATCTCAAAGGCCAGTTCACGTTTGTAGTACCAGTGTGAATCGTCTGAGTACTGGCCAATCTTATGGAAGAAAATCCAGCTAAGTTCACGATAAAGTCTCACGGCTCGTGGATTGTAGGGAATGCCCTGCTCGCGAAGCAATCGGATTCCTTTGTTGACCCAGTCCCAACGTTCTTCGGAGGTATGGGTGGCTACGGAGATGTTGTATGCCATATTCCAAGCATGGAAAGCCCAGACTTGCGGGAAGCGTGGTTGGAGTGTGGTGATCCATTGACTTAGTGTGCTAGCTTCTTGGAACTTGCCTTCTTCTTTGAGCTGGTTGGCTCGATGCCAAAGGATGTCCACGAACAAGCCGCGGAAGGACCCTAGCGCGGTGGTGGCAAGTACGATTTGCGGGGGCAAGCCTTCGCCCATTTTTAGGCCGGTTTCAACTTGCAAGTCCTCTCGCTGGCTATTGATCATAGGCACTAGGATCGCTGCACCACTCATGCATAGGACACTAAACAGCAAGGCCATGATTTGTGTAATTCGTGTACGCGTCATCCGTGCATATCCATTCCAACAATCAGACAGTTACTTTAGCTAGTTCACGTCGTGAGAAAATCCACCATGCCACGAGCAGGCAAGCCCCTGAGGACACAAAGCCGACCCATAACGTTGCTTCACCGAGCATCATCATCGACACCACACGTCCATCAGAGACCAAGGGCGTGGGGTTGTATGTACTAAATTCAGGAATCACGGAAATGAAACCTTCACCGACAAACCGAATGATGATTTTAGTTGATTCCCAGAATTCACCCTTAGCTAAATTCTCGACCAGTCCCCCACCGATCACATTGATTTTTTGCCAGAGATTCATTCCCATATCGGAATAGCCTGCATAGTTGCGAAGCGATTCTTTGAGATACGCACTGGCAATGGCTGCAAAGTAAATCATAAAACTTAGCAAGCAAGCAACTGGAAATCCAAGGAATGTTCCCGCCATGACACCGAGTATGCCCAAGAATCCGAGTCGAACCCAGATCATTGCAAGCGACCGAGTCAGGTTCCATCTAAAGCCCCCCACACTGTAGAGAACTTCTAATCCTTTACCGGGGCTAAATGAGATGGTTGCGGGGTAGGTCGCTTCCGGTGCCATCAAATTGATGTTTTGAATTCGTAATTCCAGCGTCCCTTGGGCGGTGACGTAAGTCGGGGCAATGGTCATGACATGGAAATTGTCATTGGCCACAATCGTGGGGACATGCTGGCCTTGGTAGTTGGGATACGGTCGGTCATTGATCCATAATGCCATGCGCACCATATCGTCATCGGGCGCTTTGGACATCTTGGGTTTAAAACGAAGTTGCAATGGAATATTACGTTCCACCGCTGGCTGTAAATTCCGAAAGACATAAGTCTGTGAATCACCTGGACCAACGGCATGCCACTGGGCAACGATCCTATTTTGAATCGCTTTGACTTGTTTGCTCTCAAGTTTTTCGCCGTATTCTTCGGGGTTTTCCCGATGCAGTTTTTCATGGCGCAGACGTAACTCTGTTGAAAAATCCATCTCATCAGCAGGCGTGGGGCCAGCAGACTCACGTGCGGTGAGCACTTCAAATTCCACGGCAGCTAATTCAATCATGGGCGTGGTGACGTTAGACACTTGCTGTTGCGCAAGAACCTTTGTCAGTGAATAAATCCCCACACCCGACACGGCTAAGAGCAACGCATTAAGCAGCACAACACCAAGCCATTTGCCGATCAGATATTGAATGCGACTGACGGGCTTGACCATCGTCATAAGAATATGCTTACGCTGAATCTCCGTACAGATGCTCCCACAAACAAGAAACACCGTCATCAAACTCAGCAGTACACTCACGCCACCTAATGACCAATTCAGAAAAAACTTGATGCGATAATCAAGGCGTTCTTGAGCATCAATGAGTATCGGGAGAACGGGAATTAAAAGGACTACGCCAATAATGAAAATCAAAGCGATCTTCATGCGAATCGCTTCATCTATCAACGTTCGAGCGATCCCTAAAACAGGATGACCGCCACTAAGTAGTAAACGAATGAGCCACAGGCCAATGACAAAAAGTTCAGCCATGGCCCACATGCCAATCATCACGATGGCCAAACCACCCTTGGACGTTGCAAGCATGGGTATCGCAAGGGCTCCGACAATCAAAGTCGAAATCACCATCGCGCCCACAGTCTTCATGCCCGGGACATCGCGCCCTTTCCAGAATCCCCAAAGTAACCAGAGAACGCTAAATGTCTGGGTCGCCCAGAACAGATAACGCGCAGGCACAACTTCACCCTGAAAGGCCAGCAACGTAGACGCACCACCGCCAAGCAGCAGTCCGCCTAAAAACACAATCAACCATTTTACCCAGGGTTTACTCATTGACGATCCTCAGTCCAACTCAACCATTACAGTGACCGTTGTGGTTACTTATCATTCCCGCCCAACAAGTCATCAAGCACACTGTGATTACCTGCTACAGGTTTTTTAGGAGCGGGCGTTGAAGACTTAGGCTCCTCAAAAGGCTTAGCTGCCCCATCTCCCGTAGAACGCGATGCAGGGGAAGACTCAGTCAGTGATGACAGCACACTGTTATCAACTTTGGGTTTAACGGCAGCGACCTTGGGCTTGACAGGTTCCTGTTTCACGGGCAAAACTTTGACCAAATCATCAAGAATCTGTCCTCTACTTGCAGAATCAGTCACAGCAAGCGACGATTCATTAGACAGGAATTCGGCAATACGTCCGCCCGCACTAGCACCCGATGTCGCAACACCTTCTGCTTGGGCTTGATGCACAATGTCCATAAACAATGCTTCGAGTTTCATCCGCGGCTGATCAACTTTTGTGATGTCAATGCCCCGACTCGTCAGCAGATCACAGACTTCTTTAAGCGTTTTGTCATCAAGTTTGGCAACCTCTATCGTGGTGGATTCCTGCTTGGTGAGCAGTTGGTCAACCGTGCCTTCCTGTCGAACTTTACCGCCGTACATGATCGAGACACGATCGCAAACATCCTCGACATCTGAAAGCAAATGTGAACAAAGGAGAATGGTCTTGCCTCGGGATTTAAGTTCCAGTAGCAGGTCTTTGATCTGACGTGTGCCGATGGGGTCTAGCCCGGTGGTCGGTTCGTCGAGAATCAATAAATGTGGATCGTTGATCAATGCTTGCGCTAAGCCGATACGTCGTTGCATCCCCTTGGAGTATTCTCCGACGGGTCGCCGTTGTACCGCTTCAAGTCCCACCATTTCCAAGAGCATGTCCACGCGACGGCGGCGTTGCAGACGATTTTGAAAAAAGAGACGAGCATAGTAGTCAAGTGTTTCACGCGCATTTAGAAAACGGTAGAGATAAGATTCTTCAGGCAGATAACCGATCATTTTTTTGATCGCAACATCTTCAGGTCGTTTGCCCAAAATGGAGATCCGCCCTGCGGTGGGATGCAATAAGCCGAGCATCATTTTAATCGTGGTACTCTTGCCTGAACCGTTTGGCCCTAACAAACCAAAGAGTTCGCCGCGATGAACTTCCAGTGACAGGTTATCCACTGCACGAACCCGGTTGCGCAGCCAAAAGTCTTTGAAAGTTTTAGACAAACCCACACATCGAATCACATCCTGTGAAGTATCGACGGCTTGAATAGGCGACATGCTTGAAGTTGCTGTAGTCATAAGCTCTCTCATTTACCCGCCCCGGAAGTTCCTAAGGCCCAAAGGTCTGGGGGTCGGGGGTCTAAAAGGGTCGGGGTCTAAAGGGATCGGGGGTCTCAAACTTCCGGGGGGGTTATCTCTGTTTAAATCGGTTTATTTGTTCAAGCTGCAAGCGGCGACGTTCGCGTTCACGCTTGACCGATGGGTCACGATTCAATTCTATATACTGCTGGCCGTCCTGAGTTACATAAAACGTTTCGTTCATATCACTAGATAGAATCGCACGGCGGGCATCTTGAATCAAACGCTGTGTAATGATGCGTGGGCTGGTTTTATACTGGTCATAAAGTTGGCCAACTTTTTGTGCTTCAGCTTGAACCTTTTCCACCACGGAGGTGCGATAAACCTGTGCATCATTAATAATGCCCGCCACTTCACCACTGATGGGCATGCCATCGATTTTCAGACTGTCAAGAACAAGTTCTAAACGATCATTGATCTTGGCAAGTTGGGCTCCCTGTGTTTCATTGTCAATGGCATTTTCGTATTGCTCAACGAGTTTAAGTAAATCGCCATGGGCTTCACCTGCTGCTGCTGAGAGGATATTCACACGCAATTCCTGAGCGGATTCAATTTCGCGAGCCTTTTCATTTTCTGCATTCAGCACAGCCTGAAAAGCAGCGCGCGTCGATAAAGGCACGGTCATCCGCAAAATAGAAACCTGCTCGACTTTCAAGCCGGTCTTTAGTTCATCGAGATTCTTCTGCATCATGATCTTGATGGCACGAGCATTGGTCACGCCTTTAAGCAGTTCATCAGCCGAGAGCTGAGCGACATTATGCACAATCGCCTGCTCTGCTGTGACATGCATTATACGCTGAGCCAATTGCTCATCATCACCCACATTTTCCAAATAGTCCGCAGGGTTATCAACCACATAAGTCAAAGACCATTGCGTGTGGACGATGTTGGCATCACCGGTAATCAGCGAGCCATCCTTTTCAGGATTAAGGGGGCCCATCTTGGATTCACTAAGTTCATCGTTGGTCTTGCCGCCATCGGTCTGAGGATTAAACTCGTACCAAAATGCTTTATTAACAGTGAGTTCTCTGGGGGAAATGTCCACCTTGATCACTTCGCCGATGGGGTAAGGCCAAGTCAGATAAGGCCCCCCACTGGGCAACTTCGAATCAACGATCTGGCCAAAGCGCAATTTAACAGCCGTCTGCTGCGTCTTAACATTAAAGAAGTTGCTAAAGAGGTAAACCACCACGAGAACCACCATGACCACCTTTAAGACGGTAAAGCAGAATTGTAGCGCGTCCGCTAGAGACTGAGCAGCAGGATCAAACCCGGGCTCGCCTATCCCAGCCTCAGCGAGAGGCTGTCCAGCAGCGGAATTTTCGTGTGTATGATTGTGTTGATGATCAGCCATGTATCAGTGACCTTGTTTTCAAAATGTTGCTAAAACCTTATCGATGAATCATTACTTGGCAGCAGGCAGATTAACCTTGCCAACCGATTCAAAAAGACCGAGGTCTTCAGCGGGGAGCACAAATGTACTGTTGTTCTTAAGCATTTCTTTAAGCGCTTCGTTCTTGAATAGGAAGATGGCAAAATCTTCTTTTTCGGCTGCAAAAGACGCATAATATTGAGCCGCTTCACGGTCGCCCTTGGCACGGATGGCTTGAGCGCGACGTTCGGCAATGGCTTTCATCCGCTTGGACGCTGTTTCGGCATCACTTTGAATCGCCGCAGCCTTGGCTTTACCTTCTTGACGGGCATTGGCGGCCATGCGCTCACGTGTTTTTTTCATGGTTTCAAACACGCTTTCGGTGGTCTTCTCAGGTAGCATCACACGACGAATACCGACCTTATCAATGGTGATGCCATAACCCGAATCATCAATGCGAGACTGAAGCTGCGCGGTGGCTTTGTCTTCAATTTCTGTAAGTTTGAGCTTGGACGCATCCGTGTTCACAAGCTGCTCAAAGCTGTACTGCGAGATAATACCCCGAGTGGTACGAAGCAATGGAACCATCTGTGCTTCTGCGTGTTTGATGGTTTCTTGAGCAGACTTGTTGGTTTCTAATCGCTTAAAAAAGTTCAAAGGATCAGTGATCCGCCAAGCGACATACGTGCGAATGATGACTGCTTTTTCATCGGCAGTCTGCTGTTCTTCAAGTTGATCTTCGAGAACTTGCAAACGCTTAGAATACTTATGAACACGATCAATGGGCCACGGCCAACGGACATAAAGATTCGGTTCGGTGATGAGGCTTTTATCCCCTGCACTATCAAAGTGCGTTCGTATAGCCACTTCGTCATATCGCACTTGAAACAAGCACGCATAAGCAGCCAAAAGGATGACGACGACCAAGGCAATAGTAATGCTGATTTTGTTTTTCATAAGTCGATTCTCACATCGAATCCGGCCCAAGGGCCATCAATTAAACGGGTTCTTGTTTCTAAAATATTCTTGGCTGTTTCTTGAATCTTGCGGGTTAGTTGTCAGGATTTAGGATCGTATCCAACGCGGATTCAGGGTCTTTAAAATCAAATCGGAAGATCGGACGATTGCCCGCTTCTTGGGTCTGGCTGACGATAATTTTGCGGCGATCCTTAAGACCTTCAGTCAAGGTCATCAGTGACTGCTTTGCACGATAGTAACGTGGGGCTAAACGGTAAGCTTCAAACTCCGAGGCAATGCGCTGAGCACGGGCCAGATCAGAGATCGAACGTTCCCAACGATAAGCCATCGCTTGGTCCTTGATCATCGCCAGCTCGCCGGAAGCTTCTGAAAGCAGCTGTTCCACACGTTGGTTTGCGGCAGCGAGTTTCTTATCCATGTCTTTGACTTTAGGATCATCATTGGACATTTCTCGACGAGATTGTTGGATCGCTTCAAATGCCACAACCGCAGCA
>JAESSU010000374.1 GCA_016763955.1 Phycisphaeraceae bacterium
GCCGGCTGATTTATTGGTTTGCAGTGTGTACAGGGTTGCGCCAAAACGAGATTAGACAATTGCGGGTGAAGGATGTGTTTTTGGATACCACCCCCCCGCGAGTACGTGTGAGGGCGGGGACAGCGAAGAATGGTAAGGAAGCCTACGTTCCATTTACTCAAGACCTAGCGGACCAACTGGTGGATTACTGGAAGGATGCGGAACTATCTGACAAAGCGTTCCCAGTCACAGCGAACCGGGCACGTTGTGTTGCAATATTTAAAAGAGATTTAACAGGTGCAGGGATTGAATGTAATGATATTGATGCGGGTGAAAAATTGGATTTTCATTGTCTAAGATGCACCGCGATCACGTGGTGGTTTACTGAGTATGATCTGACTGTTAAAGAGGTGAGCGAGTTGGCACGGGCCACGCCTAGTATCGTCGAGCGGTACTCACGGCGGTTTAGACTCAACAGTCACGCATGGCTTGCGAAGGCACCTGATGTGCAACACATTGATGATAGATGTGATGTACCTAAAAAATCAAGAATTGCTTAGTCGCACCAATACACGCACCAGTACCTAAAAAAAATGGATATTTTCCGGGAAATATTAACTATTTAAGCAGCATTGGAAATGCTGTGTACGATTTATCGTACCGAGGGTTCGAATCCCTCTCTCTCCGCTTAAAGGCAGCACGTAAAGTGCTGTCTTTTTTATGCTTACAATTAATCGTAAGCATAGTTAATAGATAAAATACGGCATAATTCAAAATGGATATACCCGTACAAAAACCGCTTAGGTTGCGCCGTGTTGTTGTTGTTGCGCACCAATAGACGCACCAGTGGCATAAATTATCTATTGCATGTTTGATTATTGAGGTGTAATATTCAAGTGTGCTGACCATCAAGGCTCTGATCTATTAAGGAGCCCTAGTTATGCGCACCCGAATCCCTTTTATTATTTTGCTCGTCTTAGCAGCCATGTTCATTGGCTGCACTACTCCAAACAATCTGTCGATCAGCAAAGACAATGCTGTCGTTGTAGCCACATCCACCCGGTCTGTCGCGAAGATGGATGGTTTGGGCAACCTTACCGCAGTCTATGAAGGTGTGTCACCCACCCAAACCATGATCGATGATACTGGCGTTTGGATGAACACCCCGGGCCAAGGCGGCTGGCTCATCTTTGATCCGATTACAGGCAAGGTTAGTTTGTGGTCACCAAAGGACACAATTATCACTGGTTTGAAGATCACCCCAAATCCTGACGTTGGCAAATCATCGTTTGAAGCTGCAAGTATCCAGGCTAATATCAGTACCGTTGCAAAGGTATATGCAGACCAGTTCATTGCAGGTGTTAATGCGACCCAAGACATGAGCAAAGCCGAAGCATCAGCAAGGTTGGCAGCGATGCAGGTGGTTGGTGAGATTGCCCCAGATATTGCTAGGGTGATCATTGACAAATTATATCCAGCGGCTGCGTTGACCGTGCCCGCTGCGTCTACTCCCGTCACCACATCCCCAACGGAATGAGGTGAATTATGTCAGACAAACTCATCAAGATCATTCAAACTAGATTTGCCGCTGCAGTAGCCAAGGTGTTAACCGCCTTGGCTGCTGGTTGGTTTGGTGTTGAGTCAATGCAGGCTCAAGCAACAGCCGAACAAGTGGGGCAGACGGTTGGTGCGTTTTCTGTGTTACTGCTATCAGCAGGCTTCGACATGCTGATAAATCATCTGCAGACCAAGCGGGCAGAGCAAGCAGAGCAAGTGACTGTGGAGATTGTGACTGGTATAGAGGGCGGCAAGACGGCGTACTGTGATACTGTTGTCAACCTATCTGAGCCTGCTGTTAAAGAGTCTATGAGCCAAAAAACCCGCGATAAAATCAATGAAATCAAGGTAAAAAAAAGGCTTTAAAATAAGGACTTATGGTTGTTTTGAGCCGTTAAATTGAGTGGTAAAACAAGGACTTATGAGATTTCTCGGGTCCTCTGCCGTGAATTTGCTGCCCGCGGTTGTTTCCTCGACGCAAGTTCGCGCACACAGCATGTTAAATATTGAGTAAGTAATAATCAGAAATGAGATTACACAATAACAGATGTGGCTAAAAAAAGACAAACTAAATCTACTGCAAGCAAAAAACGAACAACCGCTCGACCGGCATCATTGTCCGATGCGATCGAGCTTAAGCTTGTTGCTAGAGCAATGGCTAAGGTCAAAACCGGGAAGATCCCAACAGGCCAAGAGCGTTCAGCCCTTAAGCGTCATGAATCAAAAATTGAAGAGGAACGCCGTTGGCAACATTACGCGACGATCCCCCAAAAGCATTGGCGTGAGATGTCTGGCCGCCAAGCCAAAGTGTTGCAGGAACAAGCTGAGAGATATGGAATTCCGTTCGGCAGTGCAGTGGTGTGTCTCCCCGATGTCGTTAAAGCACTTCATGATTTCTTCTCAACAAATGCCAAAAGACTTGCCAGACCAGACATACCAGAGGGGATTGATCCCAATGATCCTGATGCCATGGTTTGGGCTGGTGATGCTGACCCGGGCAGTTGGTTGGATAGGGTGCGACGGGCTACTGCTTTGCAAAAAGAACTTGAGTACGAAAAATCAAAAAAACAAGTCGTTCCACGCGAGGATATACATGAAGCGTTTACGCGCATTGCTGGGCTTATTGAATCTGCTGGTGAAAAACTTCGGCGCCGGTATGGAAATGATGCAGTTGATGCAATCAGTGAAGTTCTTGATGGGCTCGAAATTGAAATTGGAGGTTTGAGCAATGGTGATGCGGACGGCAAAATCAATTCAGGCCTATAACTTCTCTCAACCAATGCGTGAGGAATTGTTGTGGCTCTGTAGGAACGCCCGTCCTCGGCGTTTACGCTCAATACTTGAATTCGCTGAGAAAGAAATCATTATCCCTGATGGTGAATTTGAGGGATTCAAATTCAAAGCTGACCGACAGCCGTTTGCAAAATTATGGTTCGAGACGATAGACAATCCGCCTGCGGGAATCAACCGCTTTTTTGCTACGGGGCCTACACAGACAGGTAAGACGCTTGATTGCTTTGTCATCCCGATCATGTACCACTTGTTTGAGGTCCAAGAAACAGTGGTGTGTGGGTTGCCTGACATGAATATGGTCGCTGATAAATGGAATGTTGACCTGCTTCCAATTATTCAACGTTCCAAATATAGGAATTTACTTCCCGATACTGGCCGGGGTGCTCGTGGCGGCAAGGCACAAATCAGAGCGATACACTTTAAAAACGGTACTGTTCTGCGGTTTATGGGCGGGCGTGGCTCTGATAAGTCCCGTGCTGCGTTTACGGCTCGCGTGATTGTTTTAACAGAGGTTGATGATTTTGCAAGAATTGCTGGTGGATCAGAAGAAGCGGATCCAGCGGCGCAAATTGAAGTACGAGCTCTGTCGTATGGAACACGCAAGGTGGTTTATGGTGAGTGCACTTTATCATCCGTGATGGGTAGAACACACCAAGAAGTTACTCGGGGTTACGTCGAACCTGATACAGATATCGAGGTTCCGTACCATATGAAAACAACCAGTAGAATCATACTGCAATGTCCACATTGCAAGGAATGGTCAACGCCCGAACGTGAAAATCTGGTCGGATATAAAGAAGCGAAATCACTGTCAGAGGCAAAACGTATTACCAGTGTGCAATGTCCAAAGTGTGCTAAACCCTGGACAGAAAAACAGCGTCACGAAGCTAACCATAATTGTCGATTGTTGTACCGCGGTCAATCAATTAAAAAATCTGGGAAAATCACCGGCGATTTACCAGACACTGACACGCTCGGGTTTCGATGGAACGCTGTGAATAATCTATTTCCAGACTCGATAAATCAAGTCATAACATACGAATTCAATGCGCTTTTTAGTGAAAACGAAGAGGCTGAAAAGCGAAAACTTCACCAGTTTGTGTGGGCTATCCCAACCAAGCCTGACATGATGGATACTGTGACGCTTAAACGCGATCGTATTATTAAACGCCAGCGTGATTACCCGCGGGGCGTGGTCCCCGAAGATACCTATTGTTTAACGTTCACCATTGACTTGCGCAACACAGAGGCCCATTGTTTAGCTGTGGCGTGGACTAAGGATGCAGCATGTCATGTGGTGCATTACGAGATAGTACATGTGCCGTCCCGTGATATGGGTGTGGAGATGGCGTTTGATCACACACTTAACGAGATTGCAGACAACATTGTTGAGCCCGGGTTCCCGATTGGTGATGCCGACAGTAAGGAACGCTATGTTCCAGAGCAAGTGTGGATTGATGCCGGTTACCAAGGTAAATCTCAAGGGAATTATCCGGTCTATGATTTTATCCAATCACGCACAATTGATGGAACGGGTAACGACGATCGATACCGGCCAGTGATCGGGCGTGGTGAAGGGCAGCAGTACGCTGTTCGATATGGCATGCCCAAAAGCACGGGTGCTATTGTGAAATTTATTGGGCAAGAATATCACATCTCATTATTGGATCACTATGCAGTTCACTTAGTGGAAACCAACGCTGACTATTGGAAGGTGTGGGCACAGCAACGCATGGCTGTACCGATGATTAGTGATTTGATTTATCGTCACGATCCCTCGGTGCCCGGTGCTTTTACGATGTATCGTGACATGCCTATTAATCACGCCCATTTCGTCAATCAATTATTAGCCGAACGGCAACGCACTGAATACGTTCCGGGCAAAGGGGAGGTGACGGTTATGGAACGAATCCATCAACTGAATCACTTTCTTGATACTTTTCATATGGCGTGTTGTTGCGCTAATTTTCTTGATGTTAGGCTCCAAACCCAACAAGCACCCATTGAAGAAGAACAAACCGTTATTGAAACAAACCGCACCACCGCGGATGGCAGACCCTATTTTATTCACCAAAGGCAGAACCAATGAGCAAGCAAACCAATCAAAAAAACAAGCAAGCTAATAATCGCACCCGTGCAAAGCAGCCGGTGATCACGCCACCAATAGAAGCGGAAGCACCTTTGGCGGTTGAAGTGGCAACACTTCCGGTTATTGAAGCAGAGCCCAAACAGGATGCTACTTCCGAAGCTACGGAAGCGATTGAAAAAGAGCCAATCCCGCTAAAACATCAAATGCTTACAGGTGTTTTAAAAGTACCCTTGCTGCCACACAACCCTAATCAATATGCCACTAATCGTATTGATTTATCATTAAAGCACACCGAAGCCCTAGGTTTTCAAATGCTTTGTCTTGGACTTAAAGAAAGTGGTGCCCGGTTAAATAATGGCAACTATGTCAACACGCCACAAGATGCGGTTCGTTGGTTAATGCAAAATATTTTTAGTGAAGGAAAATCAGCACAAGGTAAGGTAGCAGGTCATGTCGCGTAAAACCCCAGCTACTTCCGGCCATCCCAAACCCGGCTATATCGAAGCGTCATTACATGGCAATCTGATGTGTGTAGCGGATCTATGCTCTGATCCTCAAAACGCCCGTGAGCATGATGCGCGAAACTTAGAATCTATTCGCAAGTCGCTTGAAAAGTTTGGTCAACAAAAACCCATCGTCATTAATACTGATGGTTTTGTGTTGGCGGGCAATGGCACGTTAACTGCTGCCAGGATGTTGGGATGGGAATACCTTGCAGTTGCCAAGAGCCGGCTTACAGGCAATGCTGCCAAAGCCTACACCATCGCCGATAACCGGACAACAGATTTGTCCAAATGGCATGATGGCGATTTGGCTGACCAGTTACAGGCATTGCAGCAGGATCTTGAATTTGATCACACTGTCACAGGTTTTGATGACGCTGAGATTCAACAGTTGCTTAACGAAGTCTATGATTTGCAAGCCCAGGGCAGTGATGAGCTAGAAGAGCAAGAAGAGCAGCCAACACAATTCAGTGTGGTTGTGACCTGTAAAAACGGACGCGAACAAAAACGCCTCCTTAGAATGCTTGAAGAAAAAGGTTATGTTTGCGCAGACCTGTCGATGTAAACTATATAGCAAACCCCATGCCATAACCCCCTAATCCGGACGATCCGAAGAATCCGAAGTTCGGATTGTTCGGATCACAACATTTTTTAAATCAAGTGGGTTATTGTCGGCATATGCCCGTCGAAGAGCCCACATTCTCCCAAGTCTATTCAGCGTATATTGTCAACGCTTCCTATGAAGAGGATGCGTCTATCTCTATGGCAAAGGTATTTATCACTGCATGCCGGCGTTTAGTCGCTATGCGTGCGCAGCGGTCACGTCTTGACGGGGTTTCTGAAACCGAATTTGATGTTGCGTTGATCAAAAAAGAACAGCAAGACGCTCGTGCTTGGGTTGCAGAGAACGATATAGATA
>JAESSU010000375.1 GCA_016763955.1 Phycisphaeraceae bacterium
AGCAGGTTTTCGATACGTTGCCATTGATCGTCAGTTAGTATTTTTCTGATCATCCTTGATCCCCATGATAAAGTGTAAATCAGTCTTATCGGCAATCAAGAGGTAAATGGTTGAGAACGCTGCCTAAGTCCGTAGAGATAAGATTAGTAAAGTTTTTTCATCAGGCTTGCAAAATTGCCTTGTTGCCCAGTTGATGGGAAGGGAACAACGGCTCCCTGGTTTTTGATTTTGAATCCGTCTGATGCAAGTTTCGGTTCAAGTAATCGACAGATATTAGCTTTCACGAGAATGATATCCGGCTTACTATTTCCGCACACTTTTCTTAAGTCCTCAACCAAGGCTTGATAGCTATTTAGTATGGTTTGGCTGCGGATACTGTCTTTTAGATCATTGACGGGGGTATAGGTTGCATCAACGATGATACATCCGGCATTTTGAAAAATATCCAAACCTTCTGCCTTGGTTTGTGGTTCGACTTTGAGCAATTGCATCATTGCTCTAAAAAGTGGTTCTCCCACTTCACCCTCTAGGTCATAGAAATATTTACCCGATACAGGGGGTGATTCCAAAACGAAGACCGTTTTTAAATCAGATGGGGAATATTTGTTTCTTAAGTTGTGGTAATACTCTCGTGTATGCAAGTTTAGCTCCGTAATATTGAGAATAGGTAAGGTGGGTTTCATCAGGCCTCTACCCAACATACTTGCTGTTATACCCCTCGTCAATGAACTTGTCCTGTTGGTTTGTTCCATTTGCCGGGCGTGGAGAACTTGTGGATAATGATGCTTTGTTCACTGTATTCTTGGAGTCCGTTGATGACACGAAAAACTTTCGAGTACTCAGATTTGTTTGACGAATCCGACTTGGCCGGTAGACTCTGTGGTTGTTTCGCTATATTATTCGTTGCGGTGCGAATACGAATATTTTCTCGATTTTATGACCCCGGACTAAACACTTCCGGGGGGGAGTTGCATTATGTTTTTGACAGGCATTGCGGATGAAGCGGGTACAGACATTCACACACAGATCAAGGCTCACAAGGAACTTGGTTGGGATAAGATCGAAATTCGTCTGATCAATGGCGTGAATGCTTCGACATCTGCTCTAAGCGAAGAAGCTTTCGATGATGCTTTGCGAGCAATCAGTGAAGCAGGTCTGACGGTTAGCGGCTTTGGTTCTGCGATTGGTAACTGGTCGCGTCCGGTCACCGGTGATTTTAAGATTGACTTAGAAGACCTTAAATTGGTCATGGGTCGGATGAAAAAATGTGGTGCTAAATATGTTCGCACGATGAGTTGGGTTCAGAAGGATGCGACTGATGAGCAGTGGCGTGATGAAGCTTACCGTCGCTATACAGAACTTGCGAAGATGGCTGAGGACGCGGGCATCATTTTGCTCTACGAAAACTGCACCGGCTGGGCATCGGAAACGGGTGAGCGGATGGTCGAGTTCATCAAAACGGTCAATTCCCCGAATGTCAAAATGCTTTACGATTTGGGTAATGTCATTGCTCATGGTGGGCCGGACGCTTGGGGCTTTTATCAAGCAGTTAAACTACATATTGAGTATGTGCATATTAAGGATGCGAAGTTCAAAGGCGATCATGTTGCGTCCAGTGACTTTACTTATCCGAGTGAAGGTGACGCGTTGGTCCCTAGGATTCTCAAGGACCTAATTGGCAGTGGTTATGAGGGCCCGATTTCCATTGAACCTCACGTTGCCACGGTGGTGCATGCTGGTGGGGGCGAAGCTTCCGCTGACGATCTCTATGCTGCATACGTTAAATATGGCACGATGGCGGGCAAAATTGTTAATGACGCTTGTGCTGCTAAGGCTTAAGTAATTAAAGAATTGATGCTCACAGGCCGATAATTAATGAGTGTCTTTGATACCCCCTATCATCAAACGTTTGTGTAATGAGCCAACTGCTGCGACACGATTCCTTGTTTTACTACTTGCAGCGGACCTGGTTTTTATTCTGATTCAAATCCCGTACCACATGGGCATGATGTCCAATCCGTTTTTTTCGATTGAAGCGGATATGGGGTATGCGGAAATTTATCAATACATCAAGGAATTCTGGATTATTTTATTGCTCTTTGGAATCGCAATCCAAAGACCTCGGGCAATCTATTTGGCATGGATGTGTTTGTTTATATATGTTCTGTGTGATGATGCGCTGTCGATCCATGAAACTGTAGGCCGTTGGATCGCGACACAGTTGGATTTACAGCCAATGTTCGGTTTGCGGTCTAGAGACTTTGGTGAATTGATGGTCTCGGCTGTGGCGGGGGGCGTGCTGTTTAGCTCAATCGGGATTGCATATTTTTTCAGTGACTTGCATGGGAAAACGATGTCCCGACATCTGGTGGGACTGTTTGCCTTACTGGTCTTGTTTGGTGTGGGCGTGGATATGATTCACCAGATGGTGTCATTTGGCAAAGATTTCTGGGGCATCGTCGAAGATGGCGGTGAAATGGGTGTCATAAGCCTGATGGTCTGGTATCTGTTTAATTTACAACCCCCGCCCCCGGAAGTGTCTCCTGATTAGATTTAGCTTTCGGGTAGTTGCTTAAGCGTTTTTTCTTTTTGTAAATGCGTATAGGCAAGTTCGTTGATTTGTGTGGGGTCTTTTAACTTGAAACTGCGCATGATTTTCACAATATGTGAGTGGCAGTTTTCGATGAATAGTTTATAGCTTTGTTGTGTCCCTCCCGCTGCTGTGCCTGCAACGTAGAGTCCGGGGATATTGGTTTCCATAGTTTGATTGTCGAACTGGGGCGATCTGTTTTTGCCTTGGAGTTTGACACCTGCATGTTGAAACAGGGAGGGATCCATTTCGTAGCCGGTGAGTAATAAAGCAAAGTCTGCTTCAATTTTTTGCGGGCCTGTCATGCTGTCGAGTTGAACGTGTGTGGGCGTGATTCGTGTGACGATGGATTCAGGGTGAAAATCAATTTTCTTGTTTTCGATGAGCCATTTAATCTCCGGTAGCAGCCAGTATTTAATTGAGCGTTCGTTGAATTGGTCACGTCGATAACTGATGCTAACCTTTGCACCTGCGCGGTGACATCGGATGGCTGCTTCTACCGCTGAATTTTTACCTCCGACAATCAGCAGTTTTTGATTAAAGAACTTGTGAGGTTCATCAAAATAGTGACTCACATGAGGCAGGTCTTCACCGGGGACATTGATTTTTCGAGCCCGGTGCATGTCGCCGATGGTGACGATGACATTTTGTGCTTCATAGGTACTTTTGCTGGTGGTGACTTGGAATTTATGATCCTTAAGGGGCTCAATACAGGTTACCGTTTCGTAGGTATTAATTGACAGTTTAAATTGCTGGACGATGGATCGCAGGTATGCGAGATATTCTTCTCGTGTGGCTTTGGATTGGTTGACTGTTTGAAGAGGCACGCCGCAAAGAGCAATGCGATCTGGTGAGCTAAAAAACTGTGCTTGTTTGGGATACCAAGTGATGGTTTGCCCGATTTGCCCTGCTTCAAGGTGCAGGTACTTTGTATCTGCAAGTTTCAAAGCAACGGCTAATTCCAAGCCAATGGGCCCTGCGCCAATCACAATTGTTGTTATTTGTTTTGACATGCGCGATTAATTCCTTGAGGGATGACTAACTTGAACAGTTTATCAGACATGACTTGTAGGTGCAGTTAGAAAAATCCCGATGTTTTGTTGCGATGTGAGTCAAATTAAAAATCAAGGAACACGCGGTATAGATCAGATAGTAAATGTGAGATATGTGTGCTTTGTGATCATTGAGCTTGACCGTGTTTACTGCATCAGTGACAATTGGCATATTAAATTTCCCCCAAAAATAACAGAGGTGATTGTATTGCGTTCACACCGATTATTGTCGTTTGCAATGATGGTTTGCTTGCTAGGGTTTTTAGGTTGTGAAACACCAACGCGTGATCAACCTAACGCAGCGCCGCCGCCAGCGCCTTTTACTGGCCCTCGCTTTTTGCATGGCACGGTGGGCTCTATGGCCAAGTTACGCGGCTATGAACCCCAGCTCGTCTCAAGTTTTGGGATTGTAGTCAACCTCAAAGGGACTGGGTCATCAGATGTCCCCGAATTTTTACGCCGTCGCTTAATCAATGAAATGTCCCGTAAAGGTATGGGCAACGTCCGTCTTAATGCCAAGAAATGGACTCCACGTCGTGTGCTTTCAAGTCGCAATACCGCAATCGTGGCGGTCTATGGGTTAATCCCCCCCGGCGCTACGGTGGGCACTAGCTTTGATATATGGGTCACTGCTTTACCACAGACACAAACCACTTCACTAGCAGGCGGCAGACTCTTTACTGCTGAGCTTTCTTTAGACGGAACCAATCCTAATATCCAATTCTCCAAAACATATGCCAACGCCTTTGGGGACACTTATGTGAGCCCAGCCATTAAGCAGGTCGGTGATAAGCTTAAGTATTCCCATCAACGAACTGCGGTGATTCTTTCGGGGGGCACAGTCACACTCGAACGCAAGCTCCAATTGATTCTTAATCAACCTAGCTGGGCACGCAGTCGCCGAATTGCCGACCGCATTAATCAGAGATTTGAACGAGGCGTTTCCGATCGTAATCAGACCGCATCAGCACAGACCGATATGCTCATCAACATCGTGATCCCCAAGCGTTTTTCCAACAATGTGGAGCATTTCTTAGAACTGGTTCAGCATCTATATGTACAAGGCGGGGTGGATTTTGAACCCGTGCAGGCTGCTGGGCTTAGCGAGGTGATCAAGTCTTTCCCACATCAAGCTCAACATGTCATGCTTGCGTGGGAGGCCTTAGGCAGAACGGCATTGCCCCCGATCCGTAGAATGTATGACGATCCGAATCTCACGATTCGACTTGCTGCACTTGAGGCAGGAACGTATCACGAAGATGGCCTAGCCGTTGAGCCACTGGTCAAACTTGCCAATTCACCTGATGTTCAAATTCGGACACGAGTCGCTCGCTTGCTCACAGAACATCCACGCAGTGCAGCGGCTGCTAACACAATCAAGCAACTCCTTAATGATGACAGCGATTCGGTGGCAATCGCAGCTTATCAAGCGTTGTCTCAAAAACGAGATTCACTGTTTATTCAACGCCGAATGATGGGGCAGGGGACGGAATTCAAATTTATGCTCGATATCGTTGAAGCCCAACGCCCACGCGTTTTCATCGGCCAAGGTAAAGTCCCGCGGATCGTGATCTTTAATTCATACGCAGGATTTAAAACGCCTGTGGTGGCATCCTTATGGAACAGCCGTCTGCTTCTTAAGGCAATGGAGCCCAAAGACCCGTTAGAGGTTTATTATCAACCTTGGAGCAGTGAAAATGAGGCATTAAAGCCTGCGAAGATTTATACCATCGCGCCCAGTGTCGCTAATTTTATCTTCCTACTAGCCCAATATGCAACGCTTAAGAACCCAACCCAAGGTCTAAACCTTGGGTACAGTGATGTGGTTGACGCACTCTACACACTAGACAAACAAGGTAAATTGCAGAACAAATTGATCTTCCAGGAAAATCCGCTAGCTGTGGAAGTTGCTCAAGCACGTAAGCTTGAATTTAGCCCCTCACGCCCCGAAACAGGACTTGAGGGAAAAATTCAGCCCAATTTTGACCTGCCTTCGGTCGGCCCCGGTGCTATGGGTGAGCAGCTAATAGGTCAAAAAAACCGTGATAAACGCAGTGTCAGGCCCGAAATAGGGTTCGGTCGTAACGATCAACCTGCTCAGTAAGCAAAATTAGGTCAAAGTTCCGATAAAACGAGCCATTGGGGTATGGGCGCAGTGCCCTTGTCGTGATATGATGTTCCAATCTGCGAACAGTGTTCGCAGGGGTGCATGGATGCCCTAAGGTCCCTTGTTAGAGACTGGCGATTCCTATTATTGCACCTGTTAAATCAGACAATCCAGCAGGTGGATGATCCGCCTGTACGCTTATGCGTCAAACTTTTCGACATGGAGGTCGAGCCTATGCGTCTTGCCAAGCTGACTTTGTGTGGCTTCAAATCATTTGCAGATAAAACCGAAATTGTCTTCGATCAACCTGTCACCGGCATTGTCGGCCCAAATGGTTGTGGTAAGTCCAATGTGGTCGATGCGATCAAATGGGTCCTCGGTGAACAGTCTGCCAAAAGCCTCCGCGGTGGGGCGATGATGGATGTCATATTCAATGGCTCCTCCGCTCGCAAACCCTCAGGCATGGCCTCAGTCACACTTCATTTTGAAAACCCCCTCAACCCCG
>JAESSU010000376.1 GCA_016763955.1 Phycisphaeraceae bacterium
AGTTGACCGAGGGGCAAAAACGGGCTATCGCAGCCTAGCTCGCTAATACAGGGGGGACATGCGTTTGCCTTGATGAGTCATGCTGCAAATTGGTAACAACAGCCAAATCCCATTACAATTTCAACTTAACTCAGAGTACCCGTGGTTCGATGGGTCGGGGTTGGCACTCACGGAGGGATTGAAACTTCCGGTGTTGGAACTTCCGGGGTTGGAGTTTTCGAGGATTGAAGCTCTCACGGATTAGAAATTTCCGGGGGGGGTTGGAACTGTTATTATGCCCTATGAACTTAAACCGTATGATGTGGATGTCGAAACGACGCCCTACATCCGTGAAGACGCCCCTGCGAACAGTCAAGGGGATCGCTGGACGCTAAACTTTGGCCCCCAGCACCCTGCGACCCACACCACCTTGCGTATCGTCATGGAACTTGATGGCGAGCGTATTGTCCGTGCGGTCCCGCATATCGGGTACTTGCATTCAGGCTTTGAGAAGCTTGGCGAGACGCTGGACTATAATCAGTACGTCACCATCGTCTCACGCATGAACTACGTCTCGCCGATTTCCAATGACATTTGTTGGCATCACGCAGTTGAAAAGCTTTTTGATATCGACATTACCCCTCGATGCAAAGTGGTTCGCACCATTCTGGCAGAGCTAGGGCGTATTCAAGACCATTTGCTGTCCATCGGTGCCGCCGCTTTGGACCTTGGTGCTTTCACTGCATTCTTGTATGGCTTTAACGAACGCGAAAAAATCTACGACATCGTTGATTACATCTCCGGCCAACGCTTCCACCCGGACTACACCCGCGTGGGGGGGATGATGCAGGAATTGCCCGACGAGGAAGTCTTTAAACGTATGGTCAAGAAGTTCATTCGTGAGCAATTGCCCAATGCGATTAACGACATTGAAACCTTGCTTAACAACAACCGTATCTTCCGTGATCGCACGGAAGGTATTGGCGTGATCTCTAAAGAAGACGCTCAAGCTTGGTCGCTATCAGGCCCCGTTGCTCGCGGTTCAGGTGTTCAAGCGGACTTGCGTAAAGATGAACCGTATCTCTGTTACCAAGATAATTGGGACGGTCAGGGCGCTTCTGCGGTGAAGTTTAACGTGCCTATTTGCACGACAGGTGACTGCTTTGCACGTTATCTGGTTCGCCTTGAAGAAGTCCGTCAATCGGTCAGTATTATTGAGCAGCTTATTGATAACATCCCCGGCGGGCCGATGAATGTCGGCGACGATGCGGGCATGACCCAGCCGGACAAGAGTTCGGTCTATGGGTCGATTGAAGGCTTGATTCAGCACTTTGAGCTAATCATGAGCAATCGGGGTTGGAAAGCTCCGGTAGCTGAAGTTTACGGTGCTCAGGAAACAGGCAACGGTGAGTTAGGTTATTACATCGTCGCTGATGGTGGGGCGCGGCCTTGGCGTGTGAAGACTCGCCCGCCGAGCTTTCTTAATTATTCCGTGTTCTCCAAACTCCTTGAAGGACACATGATTTCAGATACCCCCGCGATCATTGGCAGCTTAAATATCATTGCTGCTGAATTGGATCGCTAATTTGTTTCAATCGTCGCAAGTTTATTGACTTGCACGTTGACTGGACTTGATTTTTATACGCTTGGTTTGGCGTGATAACAAACCCGGAGTGATTCATGCCCTGGATTACAAAAAATAGCGGATCGATGCAGATCGAAACCCGCGATGAACCTTATCTTGATGATGCGCTTAAAGCAGAGCTTGAAGCTAATATCATCACGCGCTATCCTGACCGGCGAGCTGCGATGCTTCCAACCTTGCATGCTGTGCAACACAAGGTTGGTTGGTTGCCTGCTCAAGCACTTAAGGAAATTGGGGAATTCCTAGGTACGTCACCGGCTCAGGTCATGGACACCGCAAGCTTTTACGAAGAGTATTGGCTTAAGCCCAAAGGCAAGTATGTCGTCTGGGTTTGCCAGTCGATTACCTGTGAGCTAATGGATCGTGAAACACTAATGAGCAAGGTCAAAGCCAAGCTCGGTATCGAGCCCGGCCAAACCACAGACGATGGCAAGTTCACGCTCATGAACGTCGAATGTCTGGGCTCTTGTGGCACAGCACCTTGTGCATTGGTTAACGAAAAGCTACACGAAAATCTCTCCGCAGATAACGTTGAAGCGATCTTGGATTCATTAGAATGACCGACAACTGGTTCACCAAACTCTGTTTTAATGCGGGGCATGCGATTCACACAATCGTTACCCCCCCCCAGAAGGTTGATCAGCCTCAGAAGACGACGGTGAATAAGACAGTTGAAGAAGAAAAACTAAGCGAACAAGTCACCCTGCGACGAACCACGATTGAAGAAATCGAGATCAAGCAGATCAGTGATGACAAACAGTAGACACCGCCACTTTTGAAGCGGGAAAAAAACATTATGCCACTACAAGAACCAGTTTTGACCAAACGCATTCCCACGCCACCCTTTGGGGACTTTTCACAACGCAAGCTCAACAGCTATGCGGACTTTGTCGCCACCGGGGGTTATGTCGCATTAAAGAAGGCCCTTGACATGGAACCTTCTGCGATCATTGATGCGGTGAAAGCCAGTGAGCTGCGAGGCCGTGGTGGGGCGGGGTTCCCCGCGGGTGTGAAGTGGAGTTTTTTGCCTCCCCAAGATGGCAAGCCGCGTTACCTAGCTGTTAATGCTGATGAGTCGGAGCCCGGCACGTTTAAAGACCGGATGCTGCTGGATTTTGACCCGCACATATTGCTTGAAGGCATTGCCATTTGCATGCGTGCCTGCCAGCTTGATACGGCTTATATTTACATTCGTCGTGAGTATCATCAGCAAGCTAAAATACTCAATAATGCCATCCAAGAAGCCTATGCCAACAATATTTTTGGCGAAAATTCCATCATGGGTAAGGTCAATGACCGATCCCCGAATTGTTATGTCCATCGCGGGGCAGGTGCTTATATCTGTGGTGAAGAAACCGCTTTGCTTAACTCGTTAGAAGGTCAGCGCGGCTGGCCTCGCATTAAGCCCCCATTCCCGGCTGTTGCGGGCGCGTTTGGTCGTCCGACGATTATCAACAATGTTGAAACGTTAGCGATGACCGGCCCGGTGATTGATAAGGGTGCTGATTGGTTTAAGACGATGGGCGTTGCGAGACCTGAAGGTGTACCCATCCACGTGCCTGCAAGTTACGGCCCGAAACTCGTTGGCATCTCAGGCCACGTCAATCGCCCCGGAGTCTACGAAGAAAATCTGGGCGTTACCGTTCGTGAAATGATCGAAAATTATGCCGGCGGGATGCGCAACGGCAAAAAGTTCAAAGCAGCAGTCCCCGGCGGTATCGCAATGGGTGTGCTAGGCACGGACCAAATTGATGCGCCGCTTGATTTTGACATCGGTAAAAAATTCGCTTGTCTAGGATTAGGGACAGCAGGCATTATTGTCATGGATCAAGACACCGACATGGTGGCAGTTGCTCGTAATGTGGTGCGATTCTTTAGCCATGAATCATGCGGCCAATGTACGCCTTGTCGTGAAGGCAGTAACTGGGCTTACAAGACACTTATGCGAATTGAAGAGGGCGAAGGAACCACCGCTGACCTAGACTTGCTATTAGAAGTCTCAGGCTCGCAAGGATCAATGCCTGGTACAACCATCTGCGGTTTAGCCGATGGCACCAACTGGGCTGTAAAGACCATCCTCAACAAGTTCTGGGGTGAGTTTGAATCTCGCGTCAAACCCAGTTCTGTCCCGGGCATAAGCCTGCCTATTTTAGTGTGATGCAACCACAATCCGTCTCCCCTTGCTAGTGGTTCTATTACAGCATCACTACGGGAAATAGCTGCGACACGACGTGTCGCTGAGGCATCGTAAGATGTAATACGGGACGTTTTACGTGTCACGTTATTCACACAAAATGCTTGTGTGGTTAATACTTCACGCCGCAACCGTAAGGTTTGGTGATCGGGTTGGGGACTGGCTTGCCTGCCATGTGCGCATCAAGTGATTGGGAGACATAGTTCGTTGCGTTACTGATGTCTTTGGATCGAGCAGATTTAATGCTGTCGATAGCACCTTGATAAATGAGTTTGCCATTAGGTGCAATGATGAACATGTGCGGTGTCGTGCGTGCGCCGTATGCTTTGCCCACGACACCATCTTCATCGAGTAGCACTGCGGTGGATGCGATCTTTTTGTCTTTGATCGTTTCGTTCCATTGCGCCGCAGTCTGGTGGCCTTGTTTAGCAGGTGTTGATGAACAGATGCTCAGCCAGATGACGCCTTTGCGGGTGTACTTTTTTTGAAGCATTTGCATGTTGTCAGATTTGTAATGCTTTTTGACGAAGGGGCATTTCTGATTGGTCCATTCGAGTACGACATATTGGTCTTTAAAGTCGGCAAGCTTGACGGTTTTGCCATGGGAGTCTTTAAGCTCAAAGTTGGGGGCGGGTTTGTCGTTTTCAACACCTGCAAAAGCCAGTGAGGATATGCTGACAAATAACGCCAAGACGGTGAGCCTGGCGAGTTGTTTGATTCGTTTACAAGACATGTGTGCTCTCCTTATAGATCACGTTTGTAAGGCAAGTAAAGGGGGATTGCTTCATGTCACAACATGAAGTTTATCGTTGCAATTGGACATCAAGGGCATAGGCTTTTGATGTTTTGTCATGCGGGTTTGCAATGAGCACGCCTGCGAGCTGGGGGATGGTTTTAGGGGCATACATTGACAAGGCAGTGGTGAGTGTGGTTTGCTTTGGTGAGTTGGAAGTCTTGATGATTTGCTTGGCACCTGAGTCGAGCAGTGATTCATTTGAAGCATAAAAAACGGCATGGGGCAGGTGGAATCCGGGTAACGTCAAACTTAGTTTCCCCGCTGCAATGTGTACTTGATCTGCTGTGATCATCAAGGGTTGGGGCAACTGATCAAGGGTCATCTGAAAAAGTTTTTGTGTTTTAGGGTTCGTCTTTGGCGTTGTGTTTTTGATGGGCAAAACGAGATTTAATTTTGCGCGGCCGGGGATGCAGGCTTCTTTGCAAACTAGCCATGTTACATGGGCTTTGAGTGTGACCGTATCGTCAGTGATTTTTGAGGGTGCGGTTATGGAGACGGTTAATAAGACCGGGCCGTCATTGCCTAGGCCGATGATGCCTCCGGTTTCAAAAGGATGTGGGGTTGGCCATTGGAGGGGGCCTACTTTGAATCCGTGGGGCAGTTCCCATTTTATTTTTGTAGGTAAGCCGGACTCTCCGGGGTTGATCCAGTAGGTATGCCAGCCGTCTTTTGGGGTTAGTAAAACACCGACGGTGAATGTGGTGTCCGGTTGCACAGAAGCATTAGGGCAGAGTAATGCGGCGGTGGCAGGGGATTGGCCCAAT
>JAESSU010000032.1 GCA_016763955.1 Phycisphaeraceae bacterium
AAAATTATACACAGCTGCCACACCTAATGGCTGGAAGGCGTCAGTAACATTGGAAGAACTGGGCCAAGCACTGAAAATTCTAATCCTCGAACGGATCCAAAGCTCTGCTGCACCTGCGGGTCTCCTGACTGTGATAAAAGGAGCGTCGATCAGATAACCCTAGATAGTGTTCAATTAGTAAGGGAAGACTACGGGCGTCCGATATCGATAACCTCGGGGGGACGATGCTCGAATCACCCAGACGAAAGGCGTAAGGCCAAACCTGGCGACCATCAAAAACGTAAAGCGGTGGACGCAGAGTATGAAACCGTCCTAGAACGTAACAAATTAATGGTTTTAGCCGGTCGGCACGGTGCTACTCGTGTGGCCTTTGGTAAAAACTTTGTGCACATGGCATGGACTAAGACAGACGACAAAAGCGTTCCAACTTGGGAGTATTAATTATGTGGTTACTTGACGTTTTAGGGTCAGCGGGGTTTGGCGCGGTTACGGGTGGTCTTTTCGGGTGGCTCGGTAAACGGGAAGAACGCGAAAACATGAAGATGAAATTTGGTCATGACCTCGCCATGCTTAATGCTAAAACCGATGCAACAATTGAAATCGCCAAAATGGGAATTGAAGAAGCTAAAAATGCCGGGGCGTTACTAGTCGAAAAGATAGAAGCCGCTGCTTTTGAAGTTAGTCAAAAATCAACTAGTAAATTTTCGGATACCGTAAAATCAATGATCAGGCCCGTTATTTTAGGTGTGCTAATGTATCAAACTTATTCTATCCTTGGCGCACTAGAGCAGCTTACGGGTGGCCTTAGCGCATTTAAACCCGAAGAAGTACTCGGACTATACCGGATAGTTGTTTTATCCGTTACGGGGTTAACTGCGACGGCGGTCGGTTGGTATTTTGCCGCCAGGTCGAGCAAACAATTCGACAAGTTATTAGAGAAGTGGCACCCATGACTGATAAAATTGTTCATCTTGTAAAAGAGTTGCGACTATTCAGTATAGGCGCTTTCATCTTTGTTGCTTTTTTATTGTATGATGTCATTGAGTGGGTAACTACTCGATCAGAACCCTCCGCAATTGGTGACGGGATAGCAATCACAGGCATCATTGGGTCACTGGTCGGATTGTGTAAGTTTATATTTGAATTTGCGATCAGAAAAAGCGGTACTAAAACACCAAACGATACTACTTAGAGAGGATAAAATGACCACATCAATTAAAGTGTCCGCGCACTGCGCAACTAATAAAGAAGTCGAGGTTACTTGCGGAGACGTAAAGCAAGTGCTACAAGACGGTGAAAAATTTGATACTGTCATCTATGATGATCTTTGTTGCTCGGTTCGAGAAGTCAAGTCGTCAGACCCTTCTCCACAATCAGGCGGAACTGGCGGTGACCGACCTCCACCAGACAATGATTAAATCAGACCTGTCAGTATGGAGTGATTACTTAATTTTAATTAATGTGATCATCTCGTATTTTTTAATCGGCCTTTGTTTGCTTCGGCGACAGAAGGCTGTCTTTGTGTTTTGTTTATTGACCTGCGCATTTAACATCGCGGGTTACTACTTACCGGATGGGCGGGGGTTAGCATATTATCTCGGGGCCGTGGTCAATGATCTATTAATAATATTTATGATAAATAATTTGAAATTTATATCCAGGCTTGCTATTCATATCCAAACCATTTGTAAAGTGTTCATTTTTGTGAATTTTTTCAGTTGGATACTCTGGATGCTCTACGTACCAGTTTTATATTTCAATTGGGTTCCTACCGTCCTTTACGCCTATGCAATAATATTAATACTAATCGACAAAGGAGCCGACAATGTGGGAAATGATAAATTGGCTGGAAGTTATCACCTGGACAGCGGGTTTCTTCGGTTTTTTAAGGATGATAATATCCGCAATCGTAAAATGTAGAGAAACCAAAAGGAGACGATTAATTGAAAAACATAATCATGCAAAGTGCAACCAGTGTGGCTCAAAATCCCAAAGAGTCGGCCGGTGTGATACTTGCGACATTCGGAACAGGGGTAGCAACTCTCCTTGAATGGTTACCTATTGTTGTTGGTGTTTTAGCTAGTTTCGCCGGTTTTGTTTATACGGTTGTGCTTATCTATACGGTCATATCGCAACATCGAATTAAGATGAAGATATTCAAAAGGGATCTCACCGAACGCAAGGCCCGAAACGGTCGCCACGACAGGCGCGATGATAACTAGTATCTCGCCCGGTATTGTTCGTCGTTAGAAGGGTCAAACAGATTACCGTGTACATACATCCCACTTGTTCTTCGATGTGGGAAATCATATCCGCAACAGTCACATTTTTCTATTGTCCCCCGTGGCCACTCGACCAGCATACGATAGTTATCAACATACCACTCCCTGCACCCGCACGAACAGGCGGGCACTCGTAAGTAGTTATCCGGATGTCGTTTTAATGTCTTACAAGTAAAACATTTTTTGCACCGGCAGGGAGTGCGTTGGTAGTTAAGCATTTGAATCCTCGGAGTTAATAGTGATCCCGTTCAGGTGATCAATCTCGTGTTGCACGATGAACGCCAACAACCCGCGGGCATCCAGTTTGACTTTTTTCCAGTTCTCGTCAAAATATTCAACGATCACACGTTTGTGCCGTTTTCGGTCGACCCGCAACCCAGGGAATGAAAGGCACCCTTCGTTCATACTGGTCACTATCTTGCCCGGGGTCTTTATGATGACGGGGTTAATCATTAAGGCAAACGTCGAGGCGTACTTGATCACAATGACGCGAACTGTCTCGCCAATTTGAGGCGCAGCGAGTCCGACACCGCCGTTTTCCTTCATGATCCGAAACAAGTCACTAACAAGTCCGGGGAATTGCGTGCCAAATTCTACCTCGTCACAAACCGTTTTGAGAAGCTTTGAGTTTTTGCCTACGAGGTATCGTTGCAGCGGTCTAGGTGGGGGGTTTGCGCATTGTGTCATGATGTCCAGCCCAGTGCCTGTGCGGTCCAAGGACACTGGCTACCCACTAGCGCACGTGCTTCATAGGCTATTTGTTGGATTTCAAGTTGGGCATGCTCGCTACAACGCTGATCAAAAAAATGGATCCAACTACGCAAAGTGCCATGCATCACAATTGTTGTTTGTGTGGTTAATGGTAAAATCATTCGGGCGCACTCAGTCGCTACACCATCATCAATAAGCTCT
>JAESSU010000377.1 GCA_016763955.1 Phycisphaeraceae bacterium
CCCCCCCCCCCCCGGAAGTTAAGGCAAAGCCTTGGTGACAAGGTAACGTACTTGATGTTCCGACTCCTCGGAAGTTTCTCTTGGACGTTGGGTCAAGCCCAATGCTGAGGCTCGGCGAAGCATGGGATTCCTCGATCCCCTTGGGTTCCCCGGGATTTTGTTTTGAAGTGTCTGCGACTTTCGAAAATTGCCTTGGATGTAAACATTGCCTTGATAGTGCCGGTTTGTTTTCGTGTCCGATTAAAGCGGGCCTAAACAAGCTGTCTGACAAAACTGATATTTTCCTTTTCTCTGGTTGACTTAATCCCATGGATGATAAACTCCCAATCTGGAAGCCGATTCTAATTGTAGCCGTGATCGCACTTTGTGCTTTGATGCTCTACCCACCTCAACGCACGCTTAAGCCCGGCTTGGATCTGGCTGGCGGCACGACGATGATTTATCAAGTCGATGTCCCTGAGGGGATGGAAGCTGCCAGTGCCGTGGATCAAGTTATTAGTTCACTGCGTAAACGTGTGGACCCGCAAGGGATTCGCAACCTTATCTGGCGACGCTTAGCCGGTAACCGCTTTGAGATTCAAATGGCATTAGCCACTGAACATACCAAGCAATTGCGTAAGGTTTATCAAAATCAACTCGAAGTTATCACCGCAGGCAATCTTTCTGCACGTCAAGTCGACCGCATCATCAAAATGGATTCGCAAGTTCGTACCACTGAGTTAACCAAGCTCGCCAATGGTCATACGCAACTCGCTACGGACTTTAGCTTGCTCGCAGAAGCTTATGACTTGTATATCAAGACACAGCAGCCAGTCGATGATCTGGAAAAAATGATTTCGCAGATCCAGACCAACATTGACAAGCTATCTGCCGAGGCGCCCGAAGAACAGAAAACAGAAATGAATCAGCGGAAGATCAGTCTGATTGAGCAGATGATTGACGCTTCACGCAATTTTCGTCAGGCCAAATTAACCTATGAACAGGCGTTGGCTACGGCACTAACGAACAATGTTGATCCCTCTGAACTCCAGACGGTTCTCGCATTACCCAATGTCGTTAAGCGTGTGAGTAAACGCGATAAAGTGTCCACAGAAGATGCAACCCTTTCACCGCGTGCTCGTGGGATCAAAGGGCTTAAAGAATCGGCTCACGGGCGAGTTGCAGAAATTCAAGCAGTCGCTGATGCCTATCTTGCTTATGAAGCTGTCAAAGGCCCATTGGATGACCCTGCGGATTTGATTAGCTTGTTGCGTGGCTCAGGTGTACTTGAATTCCGTATTGCACCAGACAGCCTGCCTGACGCTGCGACTTATCGTAAGCAACTTGCGGAAAAAGGCCCACGTGCCGGCCGCGGCAAGCCCTACATTTGGATGGAAGTTGACCGTGATGAAAACGGCAACATTAGCTTTGCTGAAACATCGCGTTTGCGTGACAAACTTGAAGCTGATCCCATCGCTTATTTTACCAATAGCAATCTTGTGGGTGATGTTTATAACGGTGAATATTATCTGCTCTTGTCTAACACACCCGATACCTCGCTGACTCAAGCTCAGCATGGCTGGGAGCTAACACGATCATTCCCCGACCGGGATCAAAGCGGGTTCCCCGCGGTGAGCTTCAGACTTAACGCTGTGGGGGGGAGCCTCATGGCAGACCTCACAGGCAACAGCATCAATAAGCCTATGGCCATCTGCCTAGACGGCCGAGTGATCTCTGCTCCACGGATTAATGATCGCATCCACGGCTCAGGTATCATCACCGGCGGATCAGGTGGTTTCTCGACCAACGAACTTAATTATCTCATCCGCACGCTTAATGCAGGTGCTCTGCAATCGCGCGTCAGTAAAAACCCCATCAGCATCAAGACCACCGGCCCACAATTAGGTCAAGACAATCTCAATGCAGGTCTTAAAGCAGCGATTTTGTCACTGATCGTCGTGGCAATATTCATGATGGCCTACTACTTCCTAGGGGGTATCGTCACGGTGCTGGCATTGGTTGCCAACATGGTGATCATCCTCGGTGTCATGGCAATGCTTCGTGCAACCTTCACCCTCCCGGGTATCGCAGGCATCATCTTGACCATTGGTATGGCAGTCGATGCCAACGTGTTGATCTTTGAACGTATTCGTGAAGAACTTGAAAGCGGCGAGATATTACTCGTCTCCGTTCGTCGTGGTTATGCCAAAGCATTAAGTACGATTCTTGATGCTAACATCACGACGCTGATCACTTGTGTGGTTCTTTATCACACGGCGACTGCGGACATCAAGGGCTTTGCCTTGGTGCTAGGTATTGGTATCGTGGCAACGCTGTTTACCGCATTGTTTTGCACTCGCGTGGTCTTTGAAATGTGGATCAGAATCTTCAAGCCCAAGAGTCTACCGATGCTGCCTACGGTTGTGCCGGCTATTCGCAGAATCCTTAGCCCACGGGTTAATTGGATTGGCAAGAAGGGCTTGTTCATCTCCGCCAGTGTGCTGATGATGGCCTTTGGTATTGCCATGACAGCTAACCGTGGCAAAGAAATACTCGACATCGAATTCCGTTCTGGTACCGAAGTGAGCTTTGAACTAGCAAACGATCAGACGATGACACTTGAACAAGTGCGTGACCGTTTGACCGCTGTTGCGACAACAGACAATCTCCCACAGCTTTCGGGTGAACGAGTCCGTGTGGTCACCGTTGGCGAAGCTGATGGACATACCTCTAACGGCTTTAGTGTGCAGACGTTGATTCAGGATTCCACCTTGGTGAGCCGAGGGATTAAGAAAGCTTTTGCGGATGTGTTGGATCAGGAACGCCCGCTGTCTTTTGCCAAAGTAGAGGCTCAGCGGATTGCTGATGCACCGGTCTTTATTGTCACACAGTCGAATCTCGGAAACGTCATTGACCATGCAGTTAGCGATGATGTGAGTAATTTCATCGGGGGCGTGGCCATCGTCTTAGATGACATTGATCCAGCTATTAGCGAAAAGGATTTGGAAGCTCGCATTAAACGAATGCGTCTGCAACCTGCCTTTAAAAATCTGCCTTATCGCGAATTTGAAATTATTGGTTTGAACCTTGCCTCAACGACAGGCTCACAGCCGCTGTATAGTTCAGCAGTCGTGGTGGTTCGTGATGATGCAACGAACTATATCGACGAGCCAACATCCTTTACCGAAGATGCCACCGGTCTTGCAACGACCGAATGGAAGCTCGTGCGTGAAGCACTCACACGCGATACCTCACTAGGGAGCGTTTCAAGTTTCTCCAGTCAGGTCTCAAGCACGATGAAGTACAAGGCGATTCAAGCCATGGCATTGTCTCTATTGGCAGTGGTCATCTACATCTGGCTACGATTCGGTAAGATTGCATACGGCTTGGCAGCCATTGTCGCATTGGTCCACGACGTGACCATTACGCTGGGTTTACTAGCCATTAGTTATTATATTTACGACACTGCCTTTGGCACGGCACTTTTGTTAAGTGACTTTAAAGTCAACCTCGCAATCGTGGCTGCACTACTGACGATTGTCGGTTATTCACTCAATGACACCATCGTTGTGTTTGACCGTATCCGTGAAAACCGTGGTCGTCTAGCTCAAGCCACACCTCAGATTATTAATGACTCGATCAACCAGACGATTAGTCGAACGGTCATGACATCGATGACGACTTTACTGGCTGTGGGTGTCTTGTACATCTGGGGCGGTGATGGTGTGCATGGCTTTGCGTTTGCGATGCTCATAGGTGTGCTCGTGGGTACTTACAGTTCGATTGCGATTGCTTCGCCGATCTTGCTCGTGGGTCGTAAAATTGTGACCAAGATCGCCAAAAAGGGTGAAGTGGCGACTACCGAGTAACATACTGATCCATTGATAATTTGAGATTAATCCAACGGGATGACCCCACACGGTCATCCCGTTTTTTATTGATCTGAATTAGAGCGTATTGCATCTTGCGATGCACCAGCGACACACCCCCGGAAGTGTCGCAGCTATTTCCCGTAGTGATGCTGATCGTGATCCAATACTAATTAGTTGCCATGATGCACTCGATTTGAAACTTCCGGGGTTTGGGACTTCCGGGGGGGGGTTACCACCAAAGTAGTAGGCGGGCCAGTTTCCAGTACAGCGTGAAAATAGGGTTGGCAATCCCTTGCAGGGCCCAGTGTTTAAGTTCATTAGCTGGGATACTGGCTGTGAAAAAAGCTGTTAGTTTACGATCACTGATCACGCGCTGTGATTGCATTTGCTTGCGTTGAGCTTTGCGTTGTTTACGATCCGTTGGGCGGTAGCTTCGGAGTTTACAACGCAGTTGGCCTTGTGAGATTGCGTAGAGCAGCTGCCCGATTTCCATGAGTATTAATGCGGGCAGCAGGAGTAACAAAGTCGGCCAGCGATAGAACACCAGTAGCATCCACCAGCGATTGCGTTCTAGATGTTCATAGCTATTGAGTGTGGCACCATCCTGATATTGATGCAAGACATTTGCTTGAGGCAGAGTCCAATTTTCATAGCCAAGAAGGCGAAGTTTCCAACCCAGCTGCGCATCTTCTAGATACATAAACAGGTCATCGGAAAAAAGGCCATGTGCTTCTAGTAAATCATAACGAAGCATGACGCTACAGCCGGAGGCAAAATCAATTTGTCGCGGTTGCGCAAGGTTTGGCTGGAGACTCTCTCGGTAGCCGGTCTTAATTCCAAAGCCAAGATAGTGGCTTTGATTGCCTGCGGTGTTTAGTTTCGACGGATCGTCAAGGAGCATGATTGCAGGTTGGACTGCCCCAGCTTGCGGGTGGTCTTGCATAAAGGTGACTAATGGCAAAATGCTACTCTCACCTAGTTGAGCATCTTGATTAAGGAGCATGACAAATTGAACTTGGGGCAGATGCTCACGGATATATTGCCAGCCAAGATTATTGCCACCTGCAAACCCTAGATTCGTCGGACTTTTTACAAGGTGTACGTGTGGGTATTGCTTTTGGATGAGTAGCGATGTGTGATCTGGCGATGCGTTGTCAACCACGATGGGATGCAGTTGCAAAGGGGGCTTTGCTGCTTGCTTAATGGATTGCAGGCAGTCTTTAAGATAGCGCTCACCTTTGTAACTGACGATGAGCAGGGCAACATGCACGGTCAAGTCAGTCATGGTTTTTAGTCGTGACTTTCAGTGGGAGATTGGGTGGGGGCGTGGGTGGAACCGGGGGGTGTTGGTGTTTGGGAATTCTTAGGTTCGAGTTTTTGATTGAGAATGCCGACCATTTGAGCAAGCGTGGTGATCTGACGTTGTTGGACACTGATGATGGAAAAGAGTTTAAGTAATAGCAAAATGGTGAACGCGCCTAGGATAAAAATCATCAGCGTGGGTTTTTCCATGTTCATTTGAGTCGATAGCCAGAGGATGCCATCGGGCCAATAGCTCATGGCAAGAAAGGGGATTCCCGTGATGGCAAATAGAATGACGTAGCGTTCTTGCAGGCGTAGTTTCCGGAGACTTTGTACGGAGAGTCCGACTAAAAGGATGCCAAAACTAAAGAGCACAAGCGTGCGGATCATGATAGAGTCTCCTTAGTGTTTGCGGTGCGGCCAGGGATCACGCATTTTGTCGAGTAAGACTGCAATGACCACTTTGATGACATAAAATATGCCACGGAAAAAGGGAATACTGGTTTGGCCGGTATTGCGCTGCTCCATGTGGACTTGGACTTCTTCAATGCGCATTTTTTCGTTTGTCAGTAGCACCAGTACTTCCGGTTCGGGATAGTCCGATGGATACCAGTGAGCATAGCAGTCGATGACTTTACGGTTGGCAACACGAAAGCCACTTGTACAATCACTAAATCGTCTGCCGGTGAGCAGTTGAATCCATCGTCGCATAAGCTGAATGGCAAGCATTCGTAAAGGCGCTTGTTGGTAGTTGATGTTTTCTTTAAAACGTGAGCCGACGACTAGGTCACAATCATTTTCTAGCAAATAATCAATGAGCCTCGCAACTTCAGCAGGTGGATGTTGGCCATCACCATCGACCTGTACTGCCACGTCATAGCTGTAGTACTCTGCATACTTGTAGCCCGTTTGCATTGCCGCACCAATCCCCAGATTAAAAGGCAGGCGGATGACGGTCGCATAGGCAGGAACATGCTGATGCGTTCGATCCACCGAGCCATCATCAATCACCACGATATCAACTTGAGGTAGATGTTCGTGCAAGCCAGTCACCACCGAAGCAATTGCCCCAGACTCATTATAGGCGGGTACGATCACCAAACAGCGAGCAGGTGTCGAGTCTGCAAGTGTAAATCGGGATGGATTAAGCGTTGAGGGCATAAAAGGATCTCGATGCATATCATACTAAAAAAAGTCCTAACGGTGACTTTGATTCGATGATTACTGCTTAACTGTTGTAGGTTAAAAGCGTTTTGATTGAGCAATTATAACGGTGATTCAACAGAGATTTGAAGGATTACTTCAGAGAAATTGTTTTTAGGATGGCCCAACGACCGATATTTCATTAGAATACGCAGCAACAATGAGATATACACGCGTCCAAATCGAGTCCATCGGCTATAAGCTAGGTCCAGTCGTCGTTACTTCTGACGAACTGGAAAGTCGCCTTGCGCCCATGTACGAAAAACTGCACATGTCCCACGGCCAGCTTAAAGCCTTGACCGGCATTGAAGAACGCCGTTGGTGGGATGAAGGTTACTCCTTGTCTCAAGGCGCATCTTCTGCTGCAAAAAAAGCACTAGATCAGTCCAACGTTCAGGTTAAGGACCTTGATGTGTTGGTGTACACCGGTGTCTGCCGTGAGCAGTTTGAGCCTGCGACCGCTTGCGTGGTAGCTGCTGAATTGGGGATCACCAATGATGCATTTATCTATGATATTTCTAATGCTTGCCTAGGTGTGCTAAATGGTATTATCGACGTAGCTAACCGTATCGAGCTGGGACAAATTCGTGCAGGGATGATTGTCAGTTGTGAGTCCTCCCGTGAGATCAATGAAATCATGATCCAGCAGATGCTCGAAGATCCAACCATGGAGATGTACTCTAGCTCGCTTGCCACGCTGACCGGCGGGAGTGGCGCTGCGGCGGTTTTGCTCACCGATGGTTCCTTCGGTCTTAAAAATCGCCCGCGTTTGTGTGGGGCATCGTCTAAGGCTGCGCCTGAACATCACAAACTTTGTCGCTGGGGTGTAACGCTTTCGCCAGTCCAAATGGGCAAAATGATTTTCTCGCCGGATCGCCTGAAACTCGCATTAGATGAAATCATGCAGCCAGGCACACTTCCAGATACGCTCAAAGAGCTGATGGAACATACGGGCGATAAACTCCCACCTGTGCTTGCCAATCTCTTGCCTAAAGAAAAACTCCCCGCAGCGCTGACTCAGTTTATGCAGACCGACTCCGTAGCCGTCCTTAAACATGGCGCAGAGTTAGGTGTCCGAACTTGGGCAAGCTTCCTGACCCGTATGGGATGGGCTGTTGACCAGGTCGATAAAATTATCTGCCATCAAGTAGGATCGGGTCATCGTGATACGATTCTTCGTGCACTGGGGATTCCGCCTGAAAAAGAATATTCAACCTATCCTTACTTGGGCAATATCGGCACAGTCTCTTTGCCCTTAACCGCAGCACTGGCAGAACAACGCAAGTTCTTAGTGCCCGGTGATCGCGTCGGATTCTTAGGTATTGGCTCAGGCCTTAACTGCCTTATGCTTGGCTGGGAGTGGTAATTCAAGTGAACGCAGCCTCCAGTTCGCGATCCAATTCAACACGGTCGCTCGAATTACCTGACTATAACTTTCAATCCAACTGGTTTGCCATCGGCAAGCACCAGATGCATTATCTCGACGAATCCC
>JAESSU010000378.1 GCA_016763955.1 Phycisphaeraceae bacterium
CAAAGGTTTGTCCGGCGGTCAATGTCAACGCCTTTGCATTGCACGGGCAATTCTCCGAGACCCTGCAATTTTGATCTTAGACGAAGCAACAAGCCAAATTGATGCAGAGTCCGAAGCTAAGATCACAGCAGCACTGCATGATATTCGTGAAGGCCGTACCGTCTTTGTCATTGCTCACCGCTTAAGCACCGTTGTCAATGCGGATCTAATCGTCGTCATGGATCAGGGCAACATTCTGGACATGGGCAAACATCAAGACCTGCTCAAATCATCGGAAGTCTACCGACAACTCACTACAAATCAAATGATGAAGTCGTGAGCAGACAATAGTGATTAGGCAGTAGGGAGTCGGCCAAGACAAAAAAAAGATGCTTCAATTACCTTTGCCTACTGCCTGTTCACTAATTCCTACTCCCTGCCACGACTCAAAGTCCAACAGCCTTGCGAGCGCGGGATGTTACATCTGAAACTTTCTCACGAGCAGCAGCAGCACCATCAGCTAGAATCTTCTGGACATACCCCGGATCGGCGATGAGTTGCTCACGCTTTTGACGTGCAGGCCCAAAGTGATCCAAAACCAACTCGGCTAAGCTTTTCTTAGCTTCACCGTATCCCATGCCACTGCCGCGATAACGAGCGGCCAGATCAATTGTTCTTTGATCCTCCACGCCTGCTAAAGCTTTGAAAATTTTGTACACCGTGCAGGTGTCCGGGTTCTTGGCATCCTCCATCGGCGTAGAGTCCGTCACGATCTTGTTAATGAGCTTGCGTAACTTTTTCTCTGGCAAAAACGGGTCGATGGTATTGCCATAACTTTTGGACATTTTTTCACCATCAATGCCCGGCAGCACGCCTGCATCTGTGCGGACACGATGCGCTGGAACCTTAAACACCTCGCCATATTGGTGATTAAATTTCTGAGCAATATCACGGGTAATTTCAATATGCTGAATTTGGTCTTCACCCACGGGAACCAGATCTGGATCAACACTTAATATATCCGCAGCTTGGAGGATGGGATAAGTGTACAAGCCAATCGATGCCGCAAGTCCTTTAGCGGTCTTGTCTTTGTAGCTCGTTGCTTTGTCCATCATGTGCTTTGGGCAAACGCATGAAAGTAACCAAGCAAGCTCGGTGACTTGGGGGACATCATGTTGCAAGTAGATATTGGCTTGCTTAGGGTCCAATCCAAAAGCAAGGTAGTCGATGACAACCTGCTGGATATTTTCCCGTAATGCTTCTGGATCGCGTGTGGAGGTCAGGGCATGATAAGAAGCCACAAAGACAAATATTTCGTATTCACCTTGCATGTCAACGAACTGACGGATCGCACCTGCATAGTTGCCAAGGTGCAATTGTCCTGTGGGCTGTAATCCTGAAAGAATGCGTTTTTTCATAGTCGGTACATGATAGCTAATGAAATGGATATGAATAGTGGCGGGGGACTCAAAGCGTGTCTTAAATGACAGCCGCCTGGAATTTTTCATGAGACATTTGACTGCCCCGCAGAATCACGGACTCATCTGCGGGCTTGTGTTTTAATCAATTAGGCTGTTAAAAAAAAACTGAGATCAGGAGTGGGCAGGGGAGTTACAGTGTGCCATAGAGTCGATCCCCAGCATCACCTAGGCCGGGAATAATATAGCCCACTTCGTTTAACTTTTGATCAAGAGCTGCTGTGTAAATGTGTACATCAGGGTGTGCTTGCGTTAACCGGTCAACACCTTCAGGCGCAGCGATCAAACACAGAAAACGGATATCACTACAACCGCGACTTTTAAGTAGTTCGATAGCAGCCACAGCACTACCACCTGTTGCAAGCATCGGATCCACAAGCAAAACCGGGCCCTGCGAAATTTGGCTAGGTAACTTCTCGTAATAACTCACCGGCACGAGTGCTTCTTCATCACGAAACATTCCCACATGCCCCATGACCGCCTTGGGAAGCAGTTGCATCACACCTTGAGCAAGCCCAAGCCCGGCACGGAGGATCGGCACCACGGTCACGGGGAATTGCAGCACATGGCCTTGCGTAAGTTGCATGGGCGTTTTGACATCCACAGCCTGTAACGCAAAATCACGAGTTGCTTCATAAGCTAGCAACATGCCCACACGTTCAACCAACTCACGAAAACGCGGCGGCTGGGTCTGCTCATCACGGATATGTGTCACCAAATCAGCAACAACAGGGTGATCCAAAACAATAAAATTAGGTTGATCTTCATTCATGTCGGCATTGAACACCTAAATAAAGTCTGCGCATAAAAAAAGACCAAGGCGAAGTTTCTCGTATAAGGGAATGAATAATATCGAAAAACTGAGTTTTGTCTTCGCCTGGTCTACTCTCTAACCACCAGTTGTTGCACTGTTCTAGTATTAAGAATTCTCAACACTAGAAGAACCTTTTTATGCATGCAAGCAAGGTTCAGGTTTCTCTCTATTGTTATTATGTGTCATTGCAACTGTCCCGTCAAGACCCTAAACAGGTTCGCAGCTCATTTACATATAAATTTATGATTGATTTGATCGCCGGACAATTTACACACTGCGTGCTTTTAGGCCTTGCTTTTGTAATTTTTTTAATGTTTCAATATTCACTAAATCCCAAGGCAAGCCCTCAGGATGAGCTTCTTTTGATGTTTCTAAAATTTTAGGGATTTGCATCAGTGCTGGTTCAGAGAGCAAACACGCAAAGGCAGACTTGGCAATCGTGCCATGCCCAATGTGTTCATGGCGATCCACACGCTTGCCCAATGCAATCTTTGAATCATTTAAATGTAGAACTTTGATGCTTTGCAGGGTGATCGTATTTGCCATCTGTTGGATGACCCCCATAGCACCGACTTGGGAAGTCAGATCATAACCTGCTGCAATTAGATGTGCGGTATCGACACAAACACCAAGCCGATGAGATTCTGTCACTTCGTTTAGCATCTGCTGGAGATGTTCTAATCGCCAACCTAAACAGGTCCCCTGACCCGCAGTCGTTTCCAGACAGGTGACCACCTTAAGGCCCGGCAGGTCTTTGTGGACTTGGCTTAGTGTTTTGCAATAAAGCTTAATCCCCGCCTCTTCACCTTCTTTAAGATGAGCTCCGGGATGTGTCACCAGATAAGGAATCTCTAATTGATCACAGCGTAGCAGTTCTTCACGAAATAAAGACATAGAGCGTTCACGTTTGTCTTTGTCCGGGTTTGCAAGGTTGATCAGATAACTGTCATGACAGACGACCTGATCAATCCCCGTGGTTTTACGGGCATCGTGCCATGTCTTGATTTGTTCTTCCGTCAGCGGCTTGATGGTCCACTGTCGTTGGTTCTTGGTAAAAACCTGAACACAATCCATTTTCAAAGATTGAGCTTCTGTTAAAGCATGGTGCATACCACCCGCAATGGAAAGATGAGAACCAAACATATTAAATCCAACCTTACATATGGGAAAAAGGGGGGGGCTCTATGATCTGTTTTTAACCACGAAAAGCACGGAAAACCCGAAAATATAAAAAGTTGTTATCAAAAAACAAAACAACCCAATGGTCAATCGTTCTGTCGTTTTTTTCCGGGGTTTCCGGGGTTTCCGGGGTTTCCGGGGTTTCCGGGGTTTCCGGGGTTAAAAAAAACATATCAGGGGACAATATACAAAGTCATCACATTGGGCATGTCAAAAGCCTTGCCCCAACTTTGTGTTAGCTCATTTAAGAACAGCTCGGTGACATTTGCATCATAACCATACGTCGCATGCAGTCTAGCTAACTCACTCCAATGGACATAAAGATGCGTGATGCCTTGTGCTTTGAGAAGGGCGGTCGTTTGTTTTGGATCACCGTTTGCCTGACGGATCCATTGTCCAAGCGGTGCGGTATCAAACGCACTGTGATACACCGCAGACTTGCGGACAAACAGCATGCGTGACGCATCAGCTACAAAGTACACTTTGCTTCCGCGAGGTAGATGGTTGACCAAATGGTCACCGGACATGGCTTGGCCTAACTCAATCTTATCAAGATCATCTTCAGGAAACATTGAATCAACATACTGCCAAATTGGCCAGCCTGCAGCAGTCTGCGAGAACATGATCTTCATTGAGACAGATGAACCAAGAATCACTAAACAGATCAGTACCGCGCGGTGAAGCCAACGCAGTGTTAGTGTTTTGTCGAAGCGTCCAAAACCTACACTTAACATCAACGAGCCGGGGATCAAAGACCAGATCAAAAACCTTGCTTGCAGATGGGTCATCGTGATCCAGAAAACGAGTTGGATAAAAAGTATCCCAAACAACAAGAATCCAAGTTTGCGATACGGTTTGGCAAAACAAAGCCCGACACCCCCTAATAATGCAAGAACCCACCATGCAGATAATCCCCATTCGTAATCAAATCGGGCGATGTTCTGTGACTCGATCTTGCCCGGCAGCCGAACACGTTTTTTGCCACCCTCAGCAGCATATCCCTGATTGCAAAGCCACTGCCAGCCTAGTGCATTAAACCGCTGAGCAATGGGTTTGTCATTATGATGCCCTTTATTCCAACGCTGTACATCGCTATCGCTCCAATGTCCTTGTCCCAATAAACTAGTGGCAAAGGGGAACACAGGATTGCCTGTTTGAGACACATTGCGAATCAAATAAGGAGACAGTGTTAACCCACTTGCTAACACCAATAAAACCACATGCCAGTGTCGACGATCTGTTTGTGAATTCCCTTTACAGATCACCATAACAGCTAAAGGTAAGGCTAACATCGGCCCTGCGGTGAGTTTGATAAAGGTGGCGATTCCTAACGTGATGCCCGCAAAAATGACCGCCGATTTTGCGTTGATCGTGTCATCAAAAAGAAGTAATAAGGCGGTGGTCCCCAAGGCCATGACCGCCATCTCGTTGTAAGCCATTGAGCCTGCGATCAGTGTCCAAGGAATCGCAAGTAAGCAGACGCCCGCAAGATTGGCTGCAAAAGGTTTGACCCATTGCCCCGCGATTTTAGCCAACTGTATTGCAGCAAGGATTGCCAATGAAAAATGAAGCAGTTGGCAGAGATAAATCGCGCGATAAACACTGCCCATCAAATACCCAAGGAACATGAAAGTTGATTCCATAAGACTTGGGAAATAGCTGTAGACATTGTGATTTAAGCCCCGCAATTGACCGATTGCTAGCCACTCTTTGGGCAGTTGCAAATGATAACTGGTGACATCATAGCCAAAGGCTTCGACCTTCCATAATGTTCCCGGCGGGCAAATGCAGGCAACCAATGCCAAGCCGATCATCGGGCAGATGAGTAGCCAAGCGCCGCTACTGGGTGTTAATTTTTTTGAAACTTGTATGCCAGATCGCTGTCTTAAAAAAAGCATCATTAGACATAAGACAATGCCCAATCCCACTAGGCCCCACGCCATCACAGAAGACATCATCCCAAGTGCACTAAGCACCCAGTTGCCCCACATTAAAAATGCGACTCCCAATCCAGCAGCCAATCGGAGACTGGATTTTTTATGTTTAAGCACAAGGTCCGTCATCACAAGGCCGTACCCCAACGCACTGCCCCAGAACAGGCCAAGCATTGGAAGATTTTGTATCAGTTGGTAAATCACCCCCCAAAACCGTGCAGTGGGCAGAACGCTTATTGCTTGAAGTTGATCGGGGGCATACCGTGAAAAGTCCGGCGAGAAGCCTTCATGCGTCCCCATCCAAATGCCCATAAAAAGCAATATCAACCCCGTGGGAAAAATCCATATCGCATGCGGAAATTCAGTCGTATCACTTTGATTCATGATGGCAATTGCTCTTTGTCATTGGTGGGGTGAGAGCTTACTTGTTCATCCGTTTTAGCAAACGTCTCGGGTTCAGGTTCTAGATGAAAGAGCCTACGCAAGGCTAAAGCATAAAAACCTAACGGCGTATCTTCAGCCCCATCATTAAGCTGTGAAAGGGGCAAGTATAAAATTTTGTTTATGACACGCTGCGTATGCTGCTCCATAAGATGGTGGAGTTGGTCTGGATCAGCATTTTCAATTTTGTGACTGGTTCGTTCGATTTCTTGTTCACCAATTTCGTGAAGTTTCTGACGAAGCTGTTTAATCAAATGACCAATATCTCGATGCTGAATCTGTGACAAACAGAGACGTACTTTTTCGCTAATGATTTCTTTAGCGTGAGCGACATGTTCCTCACGCTGTGAATAAGTTTGCTCCACGACTTGTTGCAGGTCATCCACGTTATATAAATAAACATTTCGTAACGCCCCAACCTCAGGTTCAATGTCCCGAGGCACTGCAATATCTAACAAAAACAACGGCCGGTACCGACGGCGTTTAAGTAGCGGTTTTAACATACTAACCGTGATCACCGGATGCGGGGCAGAAGTCGAAGAGATCACAATATCCGCAAGCACAAGCAATTCACCCAAATCATCAAACTGACGTACGCCGCCTTTATCAGCACCAATTTCCATCTGCTTAAGCAGTGCTTTTGCGCGATCCACCGAACGATTCACCAGCCATATTTTTTTAGGCTCTAGCTCATGCAAATGTCTTAACGTCACCTTGGCCATTTCACCTGCGCCCACACCCACCACGATTTTATCACTAAAGCGATCAAAAATCTGGCGTGCAAAATCAACTGCAGTAGAAGCCACCGAAGTGCGTCCTTCATCAATCCCTGTTTGATTGCGGACCTGTTTACCGATGGTCAAAGCTTGTTGAAAAAGTTTGTGAAGTGACGGGCCGACTGTTTTAAGATCGCATGCGTTTTGATAAGCCTGCTTAACCTGTCCGAGAATTTGCGGTTCACCTAGAACCATGGATTCAAGTCCTGATGTCACCCGAAACAGATGCCCCACAGCCTCATGGTTTTCACGGTGAATGGTACTTGCTGTGAGTCCGGGTAAATCCACCTGACAAAAGTCCGCCATGAACTGACGTAACTGCTCAACATCTGGGGGGAGGCTTGCCGGATGAGCGACATAGACCTCCGTGCGATTGCAGGTACTAATAAAAATAAATTCAGCATGGGGGTACTGGTGAACCAATAATGAAGATGCTTTGCTAAGTTGTTTCTGACTTAGCGCAAGTTTTTCACGCATCTGCAAAGGCATGGTTCTGTGATTGGCACCCAATAAGGTGATCCTCATTCAGACACCTCCAAGGGTACTTCCAAACTTGTTTTTTGAGGGTTAGAGTGGCCCATCTGGTTGCTGAATGTATGTACCATTCCAAAAGTCATCACGAGTAATAATAGCCCCAACAAGCTTAGCCAAGCCGCACGGCTCCCACGGAAAAATGTGGTATATCGAACGTTAAACAGCAGGGCGTAAACCAACCACACTGAAAAGGACAATACCATTTTGGGTCTGTACCACCATCCCTCAGGCATGGCTTGAGATATCGCTGTGATTACAACCAAGCCCGTGACTAAGCCCAGACTAATAAACGAAAACCCCACCGCTGAACAGATCACGATCATCCGTTCAAGTGTTTCAAGACTAGCGAACTGGCGAGACTGTCCTAGGTTTTGTTTACGTTTGAGTCGGTCTTCCACCAACAAGTAAGTTGCGCCACACAATGCCGCAATAAACGCTAAAAAGGTGCCTAGATACACTGCAAATAGATGAACGCCTTTCATCAAAGTGTCCGGCGTAAATACACGGAACGTCCATCGACTTGAGCATAAAGCCCAGAGTAATAGAAACGTTACTCCCGGATAGCCGACCAAGGAAAGCCCACGAGCTTTGCCGCGTTTTTTTAGATATATCAAGGTTGGGCAAAGCAATGTCACCAGCAGTGTCAAGCCATCTAGATGCGAGGTAAGCGGTCGCCAACTTTGGTGGATGATGAATATCCGAAAGACAAATAAAGCCCCGGTTCCTAAGGTTAGCAATATAAACAGATGATCTGATGACCAACGATTACGGGGTTTTTCATTTTCGTTGCATTCAAAAGTTTGGCGATACTTAAACACACTGCACCAAAGACCAAGCAGCACCAGTACACCAAGCCAGATTGTCGTGATGGACTCACTCATCGTTATTGCCTTGTCCTTCTATCTGCTTCGCTGGGGCTTTTAAAGTTACATCGAGCATCAGTGATTCACAATAATTAAGGTATCGCAACACACCTTGCTCTTTGATAATCGTCATTGCATGGTCATTGGCCATACTTTTAAGGATACTTTGACGAACTTGTGTGTCGAGAACGGTTTCTTGCAATCGTTTACGAAAGGGTGTCATCGCAGTGAGCAGGGCAGGCCAAGCTGGATCCATATGTTCAAGAAGTTGATCACGAATCGTTGCTGCTGCCAATGCGCTAATGCGGTGGGTATGCACAGCCACTGTGATAGGGCCACAATGTGCATGAGCAGGAATGGAAATATCACCCGCATCAGGATCATCTGCTCGGTTAATCAGGACATTGCATGTTTTAGCCAGCTCTGTGATGTGATCATTAAGTTGTAAATGATCCGTCGCGACCACCACCATGAACTTGCCTTGCAGATCAGTGTCCGTAAAGGCCCGCTCGATCAAATGAACCTCAGGGATATCCCGTAATGCAAGGTCAATTTGAGGCGCGATCACCGTCACCTTTGCGCCCGCATCGACCAATCCTCGGGTACGCCTTAGTGCCACTTTGCCGCCACCGATAATCAGGCACTGACGACCCACTAACTTCAACATCACAGGTAAATCATTCACATGTGTATAGTAACGTTGAAAACACCTGTGATCCAAATTTGAAACCCCCGAAATTCAAAAATCACCCCCAGTCTTGCTCTGATATAGGTTCCAATCGATTCGCGATATGATATCTGGCATGTCAGGTCTATGGGATGAACGTAAAGCACAGAACTTACAGCGAGCACAGCCGCTGGCAATGCGCATGCGCCCAAAAACCCTCGACACCTTCATCGGCCAAGAACATCTACTTGCAGAAGGGCGGATGCTTCGACGAATGCTTCAATCTGATCGTCTAACGAGTGTCCTTTTCTACGGCCCACCTGGAACAGGGAAAACCACCCTTGCTCGCCTGATCGCAGAATACACCCAACGTCGATTTGAACAGGCCAACGCGGTCGCTGTGGGTGTTAAAGAAGTTAGAGAAATTTTAGACCGTGCGCGAAATCATCTTGCAATGGATGGTAAGCAGACGATCCTGTTTCTAGACGAAATTCACCGATTTAACCGGGCTCAACAAGACGTCCTGCTAGGTGATGTCGAGCAAGGCGTGGTGACACTTATCGGCGCGACCACAGAGAACCCGTACTTTGCAATCAACTCCGCGTTGGTGAGCCGATCACAGGTATTTCAATTCGAATTGCATACTTCTGAACACATTTTGCAGATTCTCAAA
>JAESSU010000379.1 GCA_016763955.1 Phycisphaeraceae bacterium
CCGTTGCGCCATTGATGGCAGTATTGAAGTCATTGGTGAAGTTCAGAATGATGCCAACAGCATGATCTTTGCCATCATCTCCATGGAAGGTGATGGCACTGATGTTCTACTCGTGGGCGTAACGGCGAACCAAATCAGCCCAGACGACACGGTCACCAGTTCCATTAGCGGCGGTGGTATCGGTGAAAACCTAGCAAACCTAACGAGCATCACAGCTGTCACCGATGGCGACCTGCTAGCGATTAACGATGATGCTTCAGGTGTGCTTTACCGCTTGTCGATTGATCCTACCACCGGCAGTCTCACGGCCTTTACTCAAGTCGGCGCGATCATCGACCAAGACGGTGGCGGCGTGCTAGCGATTAGTGGCTTAGATTCAGACACCAACGACCTGCTGCACACCATCGGTCAGATTAGCTCTGCTTTGGTCCCCACCACCAGCGTGGGAGGCACACTTGATGACCTGACGCAAGACCTTATCGATCAAGACTACAATATCCAATCCCTCTCCATTGATACGGAGACCGGCTACATCTTCTTTGTCGATGCGAATGGCTCGACCTATGACCTGTATCTAGTCACACCCAATAGTGATGGCTCAATCGGCAGTGTCACCCTGATCGGCAACCTCGCTACGACCGAGGGTGCAAACACTGTTCCGATCTTAGGCATTCGTGCGATGGATAACACGACAAACGATGGGGCCCCCAATGTGAGCATTTATGCCATCGGTACACGAGCTGATGAACTGGCTACCACCATTAGCGTGGGTAATCTGGGTGACTCTTACGATGTCCGTGGTTTGACCGTCGATGCCAACGACGAAATTTATATTGCAACTCGTTCAAATCGTGGCTATCAGAATACAGTAACTGACCACTACATTTTGCGTTCAATCGATCGTGATGCGGATACCGGCAACGTCCAAACCGTTAACCAAATCGGTGTGATCAGTGATGGCGGTAATATCGTCCAAAACATTTTCTCACTAGAAGCTGTGGCCTCAGACAATGTGCCTGCGGGCTTAACGACTGGGAACTTAATTACCATCGGTTTAAGCAGAGGTCGCCCCGTTTTGCCAGTGCAACAAGTTGATGGCGATCTAGGCGATGTCTTTGACATCACTGCGATCACTGCAATCAATAGTGAGTCTGGATTAGATGCTGTGGGCGGCGAAGACACGCTTTATGCAGTGCATAATAACGGGACAAGCTACGACCTGTTCCGCATTCGCCAGCAGGATTATCAGGCTCCCCTACCACAGAACCAAGTCGCCGCAGATACCGGCGTGAGCCTGACCTTCACCAGTGTTGTCGCCCTAGCTTCCGACCAGTCCGGCCGCGTGTTGACGGTCTTTGACAACGTCGGTGGCAGCATCACGGTATGGGAAGTTCAAATTGATATTGACACCAACCAGATCACTTCGGTGACTTCACTGGGCACGCTCACCGATGGCGTTAACAATATTGACGGCGTGACCGATGTCACACGCGATCTCAATGGTGTGTTGTACTTTGTGGGGCTGCCTCAGGATGGCGGAACAACACAACAACATCTCTACTCACTGGACACCACGGGTGTGAACCCCACAACCGCCACAACCATTGGCGGACTGAATGCTGGTGGCAACGTGACTGCTACCATCAAGGGCATCAGTTTTGGACAGATCAACGATTTTTCGGGAGCACCTGCGAATACCGATATTTACTTTGTGATCGACACGGGGGCGGGTGACACACTGTATACAGCCAGCGCGCTTACCCCTATCACACTGGCAGCCTCGGGTACGATTGTCGGCTCGAATAACACCACCGCCCTTGCGCTCAATCAGAACGGCAATCTGATCACCGTGGATGTCGGTGGTGGTACGCCCCAGCAGCTTCGCATGTCGCTAAACAGTGGTTATAACCCAGCTCTAGCAGTAATCGAATCGGTGTCTGATACGACACGACCGATCTCGACGAATCTTCACGGCTATGCTGGATCACGCAGTGATAACTTTGACAATCAAGGCCGAGCCACTCAGTTCTACAGCTTGTTGGACAATCTCGATGGCTCGTTTAGTCTGCTGGTTTCTGGCAGTGAAGAAGCGGTCACTGGTTTTGAGCAAATCGGCGAATTGCGGAACACCAGTGGGGACCCGATTTACTTCGTCAATTCCATCACCCGCGTCCCCACGGACGATACACATGTTTATGTGATTGGTTCAGCTGATCCAACTTCCGGTGCGCCCATGTCACTGTATCTGGTAGATATCACTTCTGGCACAGCTGTTTCTGAATGGGCATTAAGCGATGGCACAACGCCACTGACTGATCAGGTCAAGGGCATCACCATTGAGTCAGACTTCTATGACTATACGGGTACGAACGCAGCATCTGAACCCCGCATGCTCGCGATTGTGGCGGACCCAGCAGGTGATATTCTTGTGGAAATCGCTATCCCAGCAATCGGCACAACACCTAACCCAACCATAACTGGTTTTGTCACATCCATCGGCAGCATCGGTCTCACAGTGTCTAGTCTAGATGCTCGCATTGAAGGCACGAGCACGACCTTATACGCCTTATCAGGCAATGTCGCAGATGCAGGCCGTAACATCGTTCGTATCGATCAAACATCTGGTGTGGGTACGCCTGCTGGCAGCGTGGATTCACACCTGCGAGGATTAACCTTTACCGACAGTCTTGATTCTGACGCGATGCAGCCTTACGCATTGCGAGGCGATGCAACACTCACGACCAATGACCAGCTTTATACTTGGTACTTCACACAAGAATTCTTTCAGGTCGATCCGACCACAGCAGCAGCGACTAGCGTCACAGAACTACTACTTAATGATTCGGAATTACGATACGACCGTAACAACGTTCAATTCCGATCCATCACCATTGACCCAACCGATGGCACCATCTGGGCCATCATGCGCGTCGATACGGATGGTGATGGCAGCATTCGAAATGCAGAAGATATAGCTGACTCCCAACTCTATGATGCAGATGATTTGGAATACTTAGTCCAGATCGATCCTTCTGCGACGCAAGTCCAAGTCAATGACTCGAGTAATGCTCGCAACGTCATCGTCATCGGCTTGCTAAGCACGGACACGACTAGCCTTGATGCAAGTACATCCATCCGTGAACTGGACTTTACAGCCACCGGCGAATTGGTCGCTTTGAACATTAATTCTGATGGCGATACCGAACTCATTGCTATCAACCGTGACACGCCTTCTAGCTCACAAGTGATTCTCAGTGAAGCTGTCGCCACCGTGCAGAACTCCGCATTTATTACCAATGCCAATGCCGCTGATCCGATAATGGGTGGTGGCATCAATGACATGCACGTGACCAATGGTGGTCTATATGATAGCTATGGCGGCTTGCTGGGACTCGGTTCGGACATTCTAGGCAGATTCTTTGCCGTTAATAACGGTGTCACAGATTCCACCAATTCACAGAGCATTGTCCCCAATCAAGACAACAATTTTGTTGATGTCGATGGTGATGGTGTTGCTGACTACCAGAACGTCACCGGCTCGTTTGGTACGGACTTAACGAACCTTGTGGATATCACGGTCACGCCCCTAGTTACTGGCGGCGTTAATCGCACGTTCGCCATTGCTGATGATGCAGGTGGTTTCCAAGCGGTGTTTGAAATCATTGATGCAGA
>JAESSU010000380.1 GCA_016763955.1 Phycisphaeraceae bacterium
ACTTGCGAATCGACAAACATAAACCCGCCTCCATCGCCGCCTGTGTAACGCTGCAATACAGAGACCCAAGGTGCTCGCTAAATAGAGCTGCGGGGGAAGTAGGAATCAGTAGCAAGGCTCGATTAGTGATCACCGCCTTGGTTTGGGGGCGATAGTTGGTCTTGTCCATTGCTTCTCGCACACGTGCCGCAGTCGCAACAGCCACTGAGCGATGTCCGTTGACAACATTGGAAACGGTGGATGCCGATACATGACACATGCGGGCAATGTCACGCACACTAATGGTGGACTGGGACGATGGCGGAGTTGGGCGTTTGCCTTCACCTTGCAGCGCATTATCTGGATCGTCTTCTTCCATTGGGCCTTCCAAATTATTATTGACATCATTCACGGGTTCTATACAGTATAGATATTCTTTGGTTCTCATGCAAGGGTACGTTGCGTATTTATTTTGATAATGCATAATATTCTATAAAAGTAGTGTTACTGCAAGTTAAAAATACTCTACGGGCATCAATTCTGTATAAAACACATCTACACTGTACATTTTTACAGGCCGTACATGCTCTACATCCGCATCAACGGATCACTCGTACCAAGGAAGTTCAAAGCGTGATCAGACACCCCATAATCCAATGAACACCAACGGCAGGCCGTTTCGCCGGTTATCACGGCTGTCCGAATCGCCAGACGCTAGATGAGATGTTTGATGCTGATCATCTCTGGCCGATGCAGGACAACGAACAATGGCTCACGCGTGCCGTTCGCGATCAGCCCGGCCGATCTTCTCTGATGCGATTGTCGATTACCGCAATCGTCCCAAGCTTGCCTACGAATATATCAAGCAGGGACATGCCGATGTCTGTGTGATTTGCTGCGAACCTGATCTAACAGGGCCGCCATGCAGTGAGGGTGGTCAATGACACGCGTCAAGCCGTGGAAGGCGATATTGATATTCACGATGCCGATACGCAAGCGATCGTGTTTGCCGGTTCATTTGTTGTGCCTGCCAATAGCCAAGCCGTCATCGGTCACATTGCCGCCACACCGGAAATAGCCATGTGGTTCATCGCATGGCAAATCACCGGCCAACAGCAAACTCATCGCAATCACTATCTCGATCATCACATCAATAAAGGTCCGTTGATTCTAGACCAGTATCAACGTTGGCTGGCCCGCCGTCCTGTCTAATCCGCTGGGATTCTGATTATCAATAAGATTGTATTTCCCCCGAGGACAAAAAAGGTTCCTGATATCTCATAGGCTTCAAACCGAAAAATAATCCAATAGTCCATCTCGCCGTCATGCGTCAAGCGGGAAGTGGCGGGCCGGATCAAACAACGGTCAAACAAATTTACATTTATTTGATTGTTTATTGACATGCTCTATTGATGTTGACATTTTAGGCGATACAATAATAAACATGATTACAGTTAACACAACCCAAAAAACACAGAGAGACCTTGCCAAGCTCGATAAAATGGTTCGTATTGCTGCTTATCAAGCCATGCAGCAACTAGAAGACTTTCCGCAAGTGACGGAGATTGAGCCTTTGAAAGGACAGGGGCTAGGCTGGTGGAGAAAGAAATTCAAAAAAGACTGGCGTTTAATCTTTTTTGTTGATGAAGTGACAGAGGTTATTACAGTTATTCAAATTATCCATAGAAAAAACGAATACAAAGATTTTAATTAAGGACACGGGCCATGAATAAAACAACATACCCAAGGTTGGAAATGGGCGGCACGCGGTACGTGTGCGTGCCGGAAGACATTTACAACAAACAGACCGCGGTGTATCGCAAAGTTAGCCAGGAGACCGAACGGCGTATCGCTGAGTTCAAAGCTGGCAAGGCGGAAACTGTGCCGTTGTCTGAGATTAACCGAACTATGATTAGTGACGATCTTAAAGCCTTGCGCAAAGAGGCGGGCTTGAGTCAAGCAAAGCTTGCAGAGCTTGCAGGCGTTCGACTGGAGACTATTAGCCGAATTGAAGGTGGGAAGAATGCAGCACGCCGGGACACGCTGGATAAACTTATGAAAGTGATTGAAGGTCGGTTGGGGGTGGGGAAATAAAGGTTGACCGTGGCCGGGGATCGCGTCACAATGAGGCAACTTTAACCGGGAGGAAGTTATGGCAAGATTCAGAACGGATAAGGTGTCAGACACCTTTAATTCACAGCCCCCTTTAAGTCACCAATTTTTACAATCTAACTTTTATATCCTGAGCAGATGATTGTATTGCGCCAAATGCTTAGTCCACCAAGGCACGGAGTTTTGTGACGCGGTCTTGGGTGGTGGGATGTGTTCTAAAGAGGCCACTTAGGGTTTTGCCGATCATGGGGCTGATGATGAACATGTGGCTTTGCGTTGGGCTGGCACCTTGCATGGGGATTTGCTGGCTGACGGATTCAAGTTTTTGTAATGCTGAGATTAGGCCAAAGGGCGTGCCAGCGATGCGGGCGCCGTCTTCATCTGCGACATACTCACGGCTGCGACTGACTGCCATCTGCACGAGGACTGCTGCGATGGGGGCGACGATGATCATTGCAAGGTCTGCAAAGATATTACTGTCACGATTTTGACCGCCGATGCCACCAAAGATCATAGCCCATTGCGCCATGTGCGCGACCATAGTGATCACGCCTGCTAGGGTTGCGACGATGCAGCTAATGAGTGTGTCACGGTTTTTGACGTGAGCTAGTTCGTGAGCCATCACGCCTTCGAGTTCATCGTAGCTTAGTAGTTTTAAGGCTCCGTTGGTGACTGCGACTGCTGCGTGCTTTGGATTTCTGCCTGTGGCAAAGGCGTTGGGTGCTTCTTGCGGGCAGATATAGACACGGGGCATGGGCAAGTTGGCATTCTTAGAAAGTCGGTCGACCATGTGATAAAGGTCTGGAGCTGATTTTTCATCGACTTCCTGGCCACGCATCGTTGCTAGAGCAATTTTGTCGGAGTAGAAATAGGCTCCGATATTCATTAGCCCGCCAAAGATAAAGGCAATCATCAAGCCGCCCGTGCCACCTAATCGCCCGCCGATGAGTAGCATGACCGCAAATAGCAGGGTGAGTAGAAAGGTTGTTTTTAGATTATTAACAAAACGTGTCATAGTTGGACATCTCCTTGCCAGTGTTTACCGCAAGGGGCGTGCCAGCGTTGCATTATTTTTAGTGACGTAAAAAACAGTTATTTAGGTGATATGACAGTGGTTGCGGACTGTCGGATTGGCAATGGGTCAGCGAATTCGACTTGGTTTGGCAGGAGGTTTTTTTTAGAGACTGGCTGTTATCGATGGTAGGGGATAAAACCAAATATTAATAGAGATAAATTGCCGACTGGCGGGTAAGGCAGTGATAAAATTGAATCGGGAGATGGTGTTGTTTACCAGCCGGGCCAAATCGTGTCATTGCGAGCGTAGAGCGAGGTTTCTTCTGTGAGGTTGTCGAAATACTCAGAAGCTAGTGGGTGCTCGATGGGATGTAAATCCTTTTCGGTCATCAGGTATTCTTCTGCTGCATAGGTCGTGGCATGTGAGCCATCAACGAGCAGGTGATACCAAGGTTGTTCACGCTGGGGGCGAGTTTGATTGGAGAAATACCATTCTTCATCTGCACGACAAACAATGTCAAAATCAACCACAATCGCTCGGTAACGATAGCGTTTATGGCGGATAATTTGGCCGATTTTGAACTTGGGAAGTTCAAACGGCAGATAGTCGTCTATCTGATAATGTTCGGGGAGTGGTTCTTCAAATTTCATAGCACATGCTCTCTGAGTTCGCATCCGTACAATGCAGAAAAGCAGGGTTACAACCGTTACAAGCGATACAAAAACTTATCTAATCGCTACAAGTACTACAATAGGAACTTGAATCTATACGTCAATAGCAACTTGGTAAGCTGGGGTATCTGCGCTAAAATTTTTTCTATTTTGGGGTTGAATGGGTGCCTGTATGTCCAAAACCACCCTCACCGCGGTCAGTTTCGTCGAGTTGGTCAACCACTTGCCAGATCACACGCGGGACGGGCTTGATGATCATTTGAGCGATGCGCATGCCCCGTTGAACTTCAAAGGGTTCACTGCTTAGATTGATGAGCGGAACTTTGACTTGCCCGCGATAGTCTGCATCGATGGTGCCTGGCGTATTGGGCATGGAGATGCCATGTTTGACAGCAAGACCTGAACGGGGGCGAAGTTGAGCTTCATAGCCAACAGGAACAGCCATGCGAAAGCCTGTGGGGATCAAAGCGATCTGGCCGGGGGCAATGCTTAGTGTTTGCGTCACTGCTGCGCAAACATCCATTCCCGCAGCATGTTCAGAGTGATAGGCAGGCAGGGGGATATCCGCATGGTCAGGTAACTGTTCAATGGCGACTTGGATTTCTTGGATATTGGAATGGCTCATC
>JAESSU010000381.1 GCA_016763955.1 Phycisphaeraceae bacterium
CGCTTGGGTTTGATGTGCTTTGGGCTCAGGTGTGTCCATGAAGCGGTCGAGCGGTTTGAATTGAGGTAACATTTTGGCAATCGCCGGGGCGTGTGGATCATGGCAGTCGATACATGATTTGCGGGTGCGGGGGCCTTTAGATAGATCCCAGTAGCCATTCATCCCTCCATGTGCACCGTGCTGATAATCGTTGTAACGACCTTGGTGACATTGGGCACAAAGTTGCATCACATTGGGATAGGTCACAGATGATCCATCAGCCTTTTTCAAAGCATCATAGTCACTGGGGTTGTGGCAACTTAAACAGGAAAGCTGACCGTGTGCCATGTTCAAATCTTCATGGAATTCATCCATGTCTGCGGCGGTCACATTTTTAGTGTCCGGCTCCCGTGTGGCATGGCAAGTGGTGCAGGACACGGCAACGAGTTTGCCAGAATCCTTAGGGTCAGGCACCCAAGCAACCGGTGGCCCGGTGGGCACACTGATCGTCACAGGGTACAACTTTGCAGGCTTTGGAGCACTGGCAAGTGAGACTGGTTTAGCGGGGGCAGCCTGCTTCTTCTCGGTGGCAAGTGTATAGGCATGCCACGAAAAGAGGACCAATACAAGGGCCAAGACGCTTGTCGCAGGGTTAATAAAACCTTTGCGATGCGCCACCTTAGGCGAGTGTGGATCAATGGGCATATTCAATTCTCAGTTCTTTCATGAGGTGTTGCAATTCAGATTAAAATATAATAAGATTCTTTTAACTTGTAAAGACGCATTGTAAATTATAAACCACAAACCATAACTGCAGATTGGAAACCTCATGCCAATTAGCGGATTGATCCTAACGCTAAGCAGCAACTCTGAAGCTGCTCAAACCGCCCTTGACAAATGCCATGCAGACCCTCAGGTCCAAGTGGGTGAATTTGTCGGCCCGCGGCGTTGCCCTATTACTTTAGACACCAATAACCCAGAGGAAGACAAAGTCTCCTGGCAGCGATTGCAGGATGATCCTGGGATTGATTTTGTTGATGTGGTGTGTGTGTATTTTGATGAAGATGAAAAAGCTGAAGATTCCACTGTCCAAGTACCTGCTTCACATAGCGGTACGATGGCACTTGCAGACTGATCTGGAGATTTGAATTATGTCTTTGATGCAATTAGACCGGCGTAACTTTCTTAAGAGTGTCGCAATGGCAACGGCCACAGCTGCTGCTCACGAAACCTTTGCGGCTACCACCAATGATGTTTCCTTACCTCAACTTGATCCGAAGGTGACTGATCCACCCGCGATTGATGGGGTTGTCTGGGACAAAGCACCTTGCCGATTCTGCGGTACGGGTTGCCATGTCATGGTGGGTGTCAAAAACAATCGCGTCGTCGCTGTTACAGGTGACCGGCATGCTGCGGTTAACAAGGGATTGCTCTGCGTGAAGGGCTATCATGTGGGCTCGATCCTCTATGGTCAAGGTCGCCTAACACAGCCCTTGCTCAAAACAGACACAGGTTACAAGGCGATTTCTTGGGAAGAAGCGATCAAGGTCATTGCCAAACGCATTATCAAACGCCCCAAGACTTTTGCGATTTATGGTTCGGGCCAATGGACCATTCCCGAAGGTTATGCTTGCCAAAAGTTCATCAAAGGCGGACTTGCGAACAACCATATTGACCCCAACGCTCGGCTGTGCATGGCTTCGGCGGTCACCGGCTTCATCGGAACCTATGGCGTTGACGAACCCGCAGGTTGCTATGACGACTTAGATGCTGCAAACGTTATTATCACCTGGGGCAACAACCCTGCGGAGATGCATCCCGTGCTCTTTAGTCGGTTTATCGACCGACGCAGCCGTGGTGAAAAAGTCACCCTCATCGACATTGGTACACGCCGCACACGAACCACTGAGCAGGCAGACCATTACCTTTGCTTTAATCCGCATAGTGACCTTGCAATTGCCAACGGTATCATGCAGCAGCTTATTGAAAATGACACGTTTGACAAAAAATTCGTTGAACAACACTGCAACTTCCGCTATCAGGTCGATCCTAAGAAGCCCGGCCTCAAGGGGGCGCCCAGCACCTTTGAAGCCTTTAAGAAAGCGGTCGCCGAATATACGCCCGAACGTGTCGAAGAAATTTCAGGCGTGCCAGCGGACAAAATTCGCATGCTCGGCAAACTCTTTGGTAGACGAGACATTCGCATCACAAGCCTTTGGTGCATGGGCATGAACCAGCACTCCGCAGGCACGATGATTAACAACCTTGTTCATTCAGTACATTTACTCTCAGGCCATTTTGGTCGCCCAGGCGATGCCCCGACCTCACTGACCGGTCAGCCTTCCGCTTGCGGGACAGCACGGGAAGTAGGCACATTGGCTCATGCATTGCCCGGCGGTCGCCTTGTGAAGTTAAAAGCCCATCGTCAGCACTGCGAAGATATCTGGAACTTGCCACGCGGACGGATGAATCCAAAGCCCGGTTATCACACCGTTAAAATGTGGGAAGCCTTCTGCACACCAACCGATCAACCCGGAGGTGATATCGATACCATCTGGGTGCAGGTGACTAATCCAGGCCAAACACTGCCTAACCTGCATAAACTCTTTGACCCTAAAGCGAATCTTAAAGATAAATTTTTGATCGTTTCTGACGTGTATCCCACCGCGACCACACAGCTTGCGGACTTGATTTTGCCTGCCGCATTGTGGGTGGAAAAGAACGGCATGTTCGGCAACTCCGAACGCCGTACGCAGCAATGGTTCCGTCAAGTCACGCCCCCCGGCCAAGCTCGCGATGACTGCTGGCAAGTGATTGCTGTAGCGCGTGCGATGTTTGACATGGGGCATGAAGGCATGCGTGATAAAGACGGTAAATTTATCTTCGAAACCAAAGACGACCAAGGCAGTGAAGTTCCTATCTGGGAATGGGAAAACTACTATGGCAAAGTTAATGTCGACGAAGCACTCTTTGAAGAGTATCGCAAATTTACACGCCTGAAACACAAAGACCTTGCGCCTTACAGTGAATACGTCAAAGCACACGGACTCCGCTGGCCTGTGGTTCAGCAGCCTGATGGTTCGTGGCGTGAAACGGGTTTCCGCTTCTCAGGTTTTGATGACCCGTATGTGGGTAAAGACGCAAGTGGTAAGCCTAAAGAGTTTGATTTCTATCACTCCACGACCAAAGACGGCCGTGCTCAAATTTGGCATTATCCTTATCTTGATCCACCCGAAATGCCCGATGCGACGTATCCCTTCTGGCTCTGCACGGGACGTGTTTTGGAACACTGGCATAGTGGTACCATGACCCGTCGCGTCCCGCAACTAGCTCGCGCAGTTCCACGTGCGTATGTCGAAATTAATCCTGATGATGCCAAGGCAGCAGGGATTGCTCAAGGATCGCCGGTGAAAATCGAATCTCGCCGAGGCAGTATCGTTTTACCTGCACGAATCAATGGACGTGGCCAGCCGCCACGGGGATCGATTTTCGTTCCATTCTTTGATGAAACCAAATTAATTAATAATGTCACGCTTGATGTAACCTGCCCTATCTCCAAGGAGCCTGATTACAAAAAATGTGCGGTGAGTATTATGCCAGTTTCAACGAGTAAGGGGTAAGTTATGAAAAATCCCCCCCGGAAGCCTAAGACAACAACTACCCCCGGATCATCCCCTAATACAACTTCCGGGGGTGATTCACAATCTTCTGAGATTGTGGGTGCCAAGGTTGCGACTGTGATTCTCTTTATGGTCTTCACGATTGCTGTCGTGGGCTATCTTGTGGGCATTCGTCATGTGACTGATTCAGGTGATAAATCGCATCCGGTACTCGATGCGATGAAAGTGTCCAAACAAGAAGCAGAGGTTCAGCATGTTGGGCCTGCGGTGCGGTACAACCAAATTAGCCAAGGCAATCTTGGCGCCAATGCGACTTGGCAGACACAGGTTAAACAAGCGGTCTTAGAGACTGCTTTAGTCATGCCCCGCGTTGATATTGCCTATGGTGGTGACAAGACCCAAGCACTAGCAAAGCGTGCTTCGCGTCGAGCTTTCGATGGTGCGCCTCCGACGATCCCGCATCAAGTGGATCATCTATCGACCCAGGCTTGTACGGTTTGTCATGGTGCTAACGGGCAGAGTCTGCGTATTGGGAGTCAAGTGGTTGCCTCGCCGATGCCTCATCCGCTGATGACCAATTGTACGCAATGTCATGTGCCTCAACAGCAGATTCAGGAAGATGAACAGCAGTGGCTGCGTAATAGTTTTGTCGGCAAACCTTCTGCCAAGCAAGGCGAGCGTGCTTTTACTGGCGCACCACCTATTATTCCTCATTCGGTGTGGATGAGACAGGATTGTCTGAGTTGCCATGGCCCAAATGGTCAGTCATCGATGCGATCGGGTCACGTTTGGCGGACGAATTGTTTACAATGTCATGGACAGTCTGCCGATCTAAATCAGCTCGGTGGTGAAAATCAGTTCATTACACCTAATTTTAAACTTCCCGTCAGTCATGAGTGAAAAGCCGGATAAATTTAGTCGTCGAGATTTTCTGCGAGGAAAAATCCTTAGCAGGTTCGTCGATGTCAGTACTCGAAGTTTACAGGCTAAAGGTGAACAGATTGCTAATGTTGCGGCCCAGTACGCAGCGCCTGATCATCTCACTGAGCCTGCCCAGCAAACGCAAAGGCAATCAGGCTCTGGGACTTTCCCGGTGATTCGTGTGCCTGGGGCTATTCAGGAGTCGAAGTTTCTAGCACAATGCACACGCTGTGGTGATTGTATTACCGCTTGTCCGCATCATGCAATTGTGCTTGCGCCCCCAAGCTTTCGCCAAGCAGCAGGCTCGCCGATGATCAATGCATCGCAGCAGCCGTGTTTGATGTGTGAAAATTTTCCCTGTATTGCCACTTGTCCTGAAGGCGTCTTGCAGCCAATAGACAAGGGGCTAAAGTATAAAATTGCTGACGCTCGCATCCTTGACTATAACTGTCTAAACGGAACGGGCCGAGCAGCTGAGCAGTGTTCGATTTGTATCGAGCAGTGTCCTGAATTGGGTGCGATTGTTTTGGATAATGGCATGCCTAGCGTGGTCAACGACAAATGTACGGGTTGCGGGATATGTCACTATGCTTGTCCAGCACCGACGAACGCCATTGCGATGATGCCTTTACTTCAAAGACCGGTGACGCTTACTGTAGGAAACATACCCCATGACAGTTGAATCACCCGAGCCCCTGCAAACGGTCACTGCGGTGATTGATCATGCCCAGTTGATGTCATTGTTTCGTGATGTTGCCGCGTTGACGCAAGTGATCGACGTGAATGTCAAAGGGCCTGCGATGTCTCCTAATGCGGATGCTTGTCGCGTGGAAATCACCGAAGCGTTGCATTTAATTGAGACCGGTGCTGCCCGGGGTGTGCAACTTCGTTATGAGCACGATGGTTCAGTATGGTTTGATACCATTACACCCGTTGCTGCGGATGACCAATGGCAGATTGTCCGTATTCAACATGATTCGCCAGCCTCAACGGATGATTAGTTGAACATGATTGCAAGAAAACAAACCACTAGACTGCAAGGAATCGTGAGCCTGGATGTTTGACCGCCAACATCGCCATATTCATTATCTGCGACTGTCGTTAACGTCAGCTTGTCAGATGCGTTGTACTTATTGCCGGCCCACGGTTTTGCATAAGGACTGTCACACGCCTTTAACGGCTGCTGATTTTCAGCAGGTCGTTGAGCGTTTAGTTTCTGTACATGGTGTCCGCAAAGTCCGCTTAACCGGCGGTGATCCGACGACAAGGCCGGACTTAATTTCGATTATTGAACATATTGCAGCGATTAAGGGCATTGACGATTTGGCGATGACCACCCATGGTTTGACGCTAGCTTCTCATGCACGCGCGTATGCTGCTGCGGGCTTACACCGAGTCAATGTCAGTTTGGATACGCTTGATAGCGAGCAGTTTGCTCGGATCACAGGTGTTGATGCGATGCAACGTGTGATCGATGGCATTGATGAAGCAATCGATGCTGGGCTTACGCCTTTGAAAATTAACACGGTGGTTTTGCGTGATAGTAATGAAGACCAGCTTGCGGACTTGGTTGCTTTTGCAGCGAGTCGGAGCGTGGGGATTCGTTTTATTGAGTTGATGCCGATGGGGCCTTTGGCAGATCAGTGGGCCAAGCGATACATCAGTGCGGATCGCATGAAAAGTTTGCTCACTGAAAATATTGTCGACACATGGGAAGCCTTGCCTCAAGGCTCGGACTCTGCTCAGGTTTATCAGGCCTCGCTTCGTGACGGGTCGCAGGAGGACATTGGTTTTATCACTCCGATGAGCTGTCATTTTTGTGATGCTTGTAATCGTTTGCGTTTGACATCTGACGGCGCGATTTATCCTTGCCTTATGGATCAGCCACGCGGTTCATTTTTGCCTGCTCTGACCCCGGAGTTTGATGGTGAGCGGTTTGATGAACTTCTTGAGCAAGCGTTAGCTTACAAAGCACCTGAGCATCCAGCACAAGGTGTCGGTATTATGACAACCATTGGCGGTTGATACTCATTAGCCGATCTGCAAGTAATTTGTTTTCGATTTGCAATTATGAAACAATCCCGCCCGGCCCCTATAACTGATAGTGATATGAAAGCTGCTTGTCCTTCTGTGCCGCTGCAATTTAATTTGCGTGAGTTGTCTGGATCACTGGGTGATATGGGTACTTTTTTGCCTTTGTCAGTTGCCATGGCCATGACTTGTGGGATGGATATCGGCTTGATTTTTATTTTTGCTGGACTGATGAATATTGTCACCGGCTTATTGTTTCGTCAGCCGATCCCTGTCCAGCCTATGAAGGCCATCGCAGCCGTCGCTATTGCCGAGGGGCTAAGTCCGGGCACGATTGCATCAGCGGGGATGTTGATGGGTGTGATCATGTTCTTGCTTGCAATCTTTGGGGGCATTGATTGGATTGCAAAGAAAATACCTTTGCCAGTGGTTCGCGGTATTCAGGCGGGTGTGGGCGTGAAACTGGCACTTAAAGGTTTAGCATGGATTGGGGCGCTGCCAGCAACAGGATGGGATAGTTGGCTTGTTGCTTTGCTAATTGGTTTGATTGTGGTTTTGTGTATACGACGATGTCAGCCGGTGTTGCTTTATGTTTTTATCGGGGGTTTTTTTCTGATGGGTTTATATCGCGGCGAATTGTTTGAAGGATTGACGCTGAGTCTGCCTAACTTTGTCATTGTGCTGCCGGAGTTTTCGGATTGGCAGACGGGTTTGTTACGCGGAGCGATTCCTCAATTGCCCTTGACGCTGCTCAACTCGGTGATTGCAGTTTGTGCGTTGAGTGAAAACTATTTTCCCAAACGGGGTGTCGACCCTAGACGCATGGCAATGAGTGTGGGGCTAATGAACCTATTATGCGTTCCTTTTGGTGGGATGCCCATGTGCCACGGCGCTGGGGGCTTAGCGGCGCAGTATCGCTTTGGTGCGCGCACCGGCGGCAGCGTGGTCATGCTGGGCATTATGAAAATTGTCGCAGGCTTTTTGCTTGGCGGTATGCTACTGACCACGTTGACCTATTACCCGGTGAGTATTTTGGCGATCATGATTTTTGTGGCTGGGGTGACACTTGCCAAGGCTGCTGCTGATGTGATGCATGGACGCTCAGCAGTGATTGTCATCCTGATGGTTGTTGCCACCGTGTGGGTTAATACCTTGACGGGGTTTGTCATCGGTTGCTTGCTTGCAGCGGTGTTTTATCAGTTTTCAAAACGTAAAAAACCAACTGCGTAATTTAAATCACGTTGCATCATTATCTGCTGCACGGGTCAGCGATGCGTCGCGTCGCAGCTGTTTTGTACGCGTCGGACGATTGATAAACCTTTGTAGCATTTACATTCGCCAGGTCAGTCACGCACGAGTTTTAATCGTGATTGGTATTATTGCTACGGGAAATAGCTGCGACACAACGTGTCGCTGATGCATCGCAAGATGCAATACGTGACGCGAGGGGTCAAATCATAACGCATTACGGTCGCTGATGATGATAGACGTGGCAGTTTAAGCAACTGTTATCTGCTTGGGTGGGTGTGTGACACGAAGCGCAAGTTGCTTTGTCGTGGGGCAAGAATTGACAACGTGATAAGACTGCGGATGTTTGGTCTTCAGGGCCAGGTTGTTTGTGACATTGAGTGCAGTTATCACTGTCGCGGAGCATGGTCATATGTGGGCCGTGATTAAATTTGGAGAAACCACTGACGGCTTGGGATCGGTTCGATGCTGTCCAGTTAATGGCTTGCGACTGGGCCTCCATTTGATGACAGGTTAGACAAGCGGTGCGAGCGAACCCGCCGGAGTCGGTTAATTGCTTGAGGATCATGCTGCGTTGTTGAGCACGGGTTGCTGTTGCATCACTTGTTTGCGCTTTGGCTGAATTAACTCCAGTCGATTCCGATTCTACCAATGCGTCCAAAAGCCCTTTGATGACCGGGTCTGCATGACCGATGGGCCGGTAGGACACAGCGATGTCATCCTGATCAACGTACCAGCCGGCATGGCCATCTGGGTAGCTCCAGTCCGGCTCTTGGGTTTCATTTTTCTTGACTTCTTCACCCTCAAGATCATCACTTAAAAGGGGTAGCCAGCGTTGCTGGTAGGTAAGAAATGCAAAATTCGCAGCCGCTAAAGGTTTGGCCAATGCCGTGACACGCCGATGATTGGGTGCGACATCAAGGGCTTTGGCGATACGCTTACGGCATGTTTTTTCATCACCGTGGGCGAGGTCGTCGAGCAGGTGCTTAACCGCCTTGGTGAACAGGCTCATACTTTCATCTTCATCAGGGAACCATTCAGCGGGGATGCCATCGGCATCGGCATCGATGCTTTGCAATGCAGCTAAGGCATCATCATCACCCAGTAACAGCAGTCGCATCAATGGCGGGATTTCATCTTCACCCATGGCCGCATCTTCAGGCCAGTAAATATCTTCGACTTCCAATAGGGGCAGTTGGAAGACCAGATGGCTATTGTCTTTCAAACTACTGCCGTGCCAGTCCTCGGTGCCTTGATTATGGCAGCCCATGCACGCTTGTTCATAAGGTTTTAAACGCATGCTAATGCCTGCGGTATCGGGCATGTGGCAGTCTGCGCAGTTGCGTGATGCGTGCTTGGGTTTTTGGTGATCAAAAGCAATCCCAGATCGGGTATGTGAGACCAAATCAAAGGCAGGATGCCCGTCATTAAAAGAAGCGAACGAGGTGGTGTGGCAGACTTGGCACTGTGTATCACTAAGCTGCGAGAGGTTGTGCATCTTGCCCCGGTGTTCCTGATGGCAGGTGGCGCAAGCGATATCATTTTGAATGTTTGTATGGATGCCAGGCATCGCAGTAGCAGCAACGAGCGCGAGGGTGGGTGATGCGGTCTGAGGTGTTTGATTATCGCGTTTGCCCCATGAGGCTAACTGGTCGATGTTTACATTATGGACGCGCAAGGCCGAATCGCGGTCTTGATTAAAGTGACACGTCAAACAGTTCTCACTTTGGACGAGACGGTCAGGTATGCCCAGATGGCCTAACGCTCCGGATTGCGTGACACCCGAGGCGTTGTGGCAGACGGTACAGTTAGAAGACTGGCCATTGATAGGTTCAATGGCTAAGTGGGCATGACTTAATTGGCCTGGTGAAATAATTGCGGTGGTCCAAGGGCCGTTAAGAGCGACAGTCAACAAGCCTACCGTAAATGCCAAGCATGCGAAGACGATTCGGGTCCGTTTGGTGCGACCGCTTAGTCGTGGATGGCAGACATTAAATTCAGGCTGGGGATGACAGCAGCTGCCATCGGGATTGGGCCCGTTGGGGCAAGGTCCGCCGTAGACTCCTAGACGGGTGCATTGCCAGCGGTCGCCTTCTTTGAGTGGTTCACAGGAACATTGCGCAGCACTGGTGCAAGCGCCTTTGGCATCGGGCCCGAGTGGACACGGGCGACCGTCAGTGGTGTGACCGCAGACCCATTTTTGGTTGGGGCGTTCGTAGCGACTGTCTTCGTGTCCGATTTTTTGCAAGGGAATCTTCAACGGCATTATCCTAGGAAAACGTGGATTAAAAAGGCATGAACCACTGCCACGGCGATGAGCATATAGGTAAGGGGAATGTGAATGAATAACCAGATTTTGAGTATTCCCTGCATTGCCAAGTGGTAGTCCAACGCATCTTTGGTTTTAATTAAATCTCTTAATTCAACAGCAATGGCTCGTTCTTCCGTGCCCAAGTAGCGATCTTGAGTGGTGAGTTTGCTAAGGAGGTTATGCAGAGGCTTGTGGGATTGCATCAGATGAAACCGCAGGTTCCTAGATCGTGCAAAGTAATCCGCTAGGTGAGCGGTATAAAAATCTGAAAGGATGGTGGCGTTGGTTTTTTCAACCGATTGGATCATTAAGTTTTCAGCTCGTAAGCGAAGCTCGCGTCTGAACATGGGAATCCGTTCATAGATCACTTCCGAGCCTCGAACAGCGAGTCTTGGTGGGATGGCGCGTGTGAGAATGATCCCAAGAACGCCGCTGGTAAATGTTGTGATGTACAGGGTTGCGAGTGTGACTTCGATGATGCCGTTGGGGATTCGAAATCCGATGTGGAAAGCAAACACTAGGAGGGTAATCCAAGCGACGTAGAGATGCAGTTGAAGCCATGTCGCAGATCGCAAGAGTGGCGGGTAGGTCAGCTTTTTTCGCAAGTTATAGCAGGCTAGAAAGAGGATCATTCCCAGCAAAGCCCATCCGGTGGCGTAATGGGTATCGCGCAATGACAAGTTGCTTGCGATAAGCAGCAACGCTAAGCCAGCTGCCAAGGCTAGTGTTAAAAGCGATGACAAGTAACGTCTAAAGCGGAATGTTCTTATCGGTTGAACCATTGGCTGAGTATATCCATTTCGCGCATATCAACGCGTTTAAGGGCATCATGAGGGCAAGCACGTTCACAAGCAGGGCCGCCGTGATGGTCGGTGCACAGATCGCATTTGGTGGCTTTGGCAATGGGTTTGCCATTGTTAGGATTGACGACAATAGCGTCGCTGTTGAGTTGGTCTCGGATTTCGACCATGCGAATATTTTCGTAAGGGCAACTGCTTGCGCACACACCGCAGCCGATGCATGTGATGTCGTTGATAACCACTTCGCCGCCTTGTGTGGTGCGATGGATTGCGCCGGTGGGGCAGCCGATCATGCACACCGGGTCTGCACAGTGCATACACGCATTGGCCACGAGGTAGTGATCGATGGTTGTGCCATGGCGGACAAAACGCGGATTGTTGTCATGTCCACTAGAGCAGGCTCGGACACAGTCATCACAGCGTGTGCAGCGATCTAGGTCGATGAGCATGGTCGCCGAGCCGTTGATGAAGCGGTTTTCGACGAGGGATTCGAGTATCACCGGGGCGATGCGGTCTTTTTCAGCAGAGGGGTTTTGAGTCGGTGTCGATGGGCTAGGCGGTGAGGAAACTTTGTTTTGGAGAACGGGGATTTGATCAACTGGGATGTTGGGGATGATCAACTGCTCGGCGGTGGCTGTGGGGACGCGCACGATGTCGACGTAGCCGATGGCCCGGAGGGTGGTGGTCAAGGGGGTGGGGTCGTTAGGGTGTTTGGCATTGTGAGCCAGTTCGGCAAGGCCGTAGACATCGCCTTTACTTAGATAGCCTAGGGTGTGTTCACCGCTACCTTGTTTACAGCTGATACGCGCGAATCCTGCTCGGATGATAATCAGGCCGTTGGGGTAATGTCCTTGGGCTGCGATCACGGGTTCTTGGGTGAGGGGGTTGGAATTTTCTTCGCGCAATGCTTGATAGCTGCCATACCAGTCGTAAGAACCGTAGGTGGCAAACTCTGCGGTTTGGACGATGGGTTGAAGCTGCGTGTCACTGCGTTGGTGCAGATGAATTTGAGCTGCATTTTGCAGAGCATCTTTTAATCCGCGTTCACGGTAGAGCTGGTCAACGTATTGGCGCAGTGCGTTGTCGAGTTGGCGTAGGTCTCGCAAACCTTGCCAGCGGATTTCTAATAGTTGGGTATCGCCTTGAGCCACGCAGCTCGCAGCTCGTGGAATGCGTCCTAGTGCCGCAAGTTCACCAAAGAGTACGCCCGTTTCCATGGTGACGGTGTTGGTGATTTTTAGGGGACTTTTGGGATCCGTTGGGTCCAGAGGTTCTTTTAGCGCTTTAAGGACATTTGGGATGTCTTGAATTGCAAACGTCGTGCCCGGTTTGGCAGTTGTGCCAGAACCCTCACGCAGTTGCGGGTAGAGGCGAGTGTCACGGGACTCAGGCATGCGTGGCAAGGTGAAGAGCTTGGTGAATGATCGCCAGCGACTTTGGGTTTTGGTCTTCTTGCGACCCAGCAGTGTCGGGTCCAGATCATCAAGTAGAACCTTGACGCTACCGACAAGTGTAATAAAAGCAGAGTTCCCGTAATCACCTTTACGGACGATGACATCACCATCATGGAACTGTAATAACCGAGTGTCATTGTGGAGGATGTCCTTGAGCTTCTTGCGATTTTCCATCTTGGCAAAAGGTTCGATCACAAGGAGTCGTTGGACAAGTTCCTCCTGCGCTTTTTGAGCTACCTCAGGCGTTTGATCACGCTGTGATCGCTCGGCAAAGAAGGGAATGTCCCAACGTTTGGGCCGATCTAGCACACTTGTTTTACTCATTACGTCTTTAGCTTTCTATCAGCACAGGGCGATTGATCTATACACCTGATGGCAGGATATCTGCGTTGATACATGGGGCATGCTTTATTGCTGATGAGCAGTTCCCTTGTAATCCTTCTCGGCGGGCAACAAGGCATCGATAGCAGTCAATGTTGAGCCATCATGTTTTTTGAGAAATGCCAGTGATGCGGCTTTGAGTTTCTCAGGCAGTGCAGCGTCAATCGCAGTGGATTCATCAATCGTCTTAGGGACATCGCTGATTGCAGCGGCTAGCTCTTCGATGGGTTGTGCATCTAATATCGCTTGAACCTTGTCGCGAATCTTGTTTGCACGTGCGACCATGGCCTTGTGGAAAACGCCTCCTTTGGCAGTGACGATCGTGATGTTTTTGAGCGTGGTTTCAAGATCAACCATCGCACCGATCACATAAAGACGACGCAGCTGGTTCGGTGAAGACTTGCGGTTTTTTGGGGCAGCTGTTGCTGCGGTGTCCAAAAAGTTATGACGAATTTCACCTTGAGACCATGCGACCAAATCAAAGTCACTGCCTGCGTGGTGACCTCCCTTATTGACCATTTCTTCGTTGGGAACGGTATGACAACTAAAGCAGTTGCTTGCGATGTCATAGATCATTGCGGAGTGAATCATGCCCATTTTTTGAGCTGCGGCGATACGCTTTTGCTTACTTTCAGCAGGCTGGTCTTTGCCAGTCCCCATCTCCATGGCTTTGGCGGTGGGGTCGCCGCCTTGTTTGTTGTGCACGTCAAACCAATCACTCGCCGGTGAGTGACAGGATTCACAGCTAATACCCCATGCGGATTTTAGACGTGTACCTTTGAGCTTGGAGGTGTAGTGACACTGACGACAAGCTCCGGCACTTTTCATACTACGCTGGCCCATTTTTTCTAAAATAGCTTTGGCCTGGGGTGTGCGACCCCGGCTTTTAAATGTCGCAAAGTGGGTCGTCTGTTTCCAGGCCTCAGCTTCTAAGGCGTGGCATGATGAACAATTGTTGTCGTACTTTAAGGGGCCAATGATTTTTGCGGCTTTTGCGATTTCTTCTGCTTCGGTGGCAGCAAAAATTTGAACGCTAAGCATTGGGATTAATACCATCACCAATAACAAAGAAGCGATCGAGCGTGTGTTTGATTTTAGATTGTTGTGGTGTGACATGTGAGGGCTTTCTTTGATGGTTTAAGACGTTGGGTTTGTTAGGCCCCGGTGGGTTATGGATCGATTTGTTTGATTTAAAATAAAGTAGAAGGCTTGCGTGATAAGTTTATGCGTCCAATGTGATTTCACCTTTGGGTTTGCAACAGCACACTAAACAGGAGCCTGCTTCACACTCGAAGTCTGGGGGTGATTCGTACTGGACTTCACCGGAAATGATGGCTGTTAGACAAGTGCCACAACTGCCTTTGCCGCATCCTATTGGGATTGTTGCGCCCATTGAATCAGCGAACTTCCAGAGTGTCTGGGCGCTATCGTCCCAGTTGGCGGCCTTGCCGTTACGGTTGAGGGTGACCTTGGGGCCGGTGGCATTGGGATTGACTTTTTTCACGACTTTCGTGCCGGCAGCAGGCCCAAAAGCTTCTAAGTTAATGCTCGATTTGGGAACGCCCCAAGACTTAAGGTCTTTGACGATCGAATCCATCATCGGCGGTGGGCCGCACATGTAAAACTCGTAGTTGTTAGAGGGGAGCAAGCTTTTGAAGAGTTCAACACTCACACGTTGGGCATGGGCGTAGTCTTGTCCTTGAACACAGTCATCAGTCGGGTTGGAATAACAAATATGAAGATGGATGTTGTCATGAGCACTAGCGAGATCTTCGAGGTGCTGTTTCATAGCATGCTCGCTCTTATTGCGAACACCATAAAAGAACCAAGTTTCGCGACTGGATTCAGATTCGACAATCGTGTTAAGCATGCTGACCACAGGTGTCAGGCCCACACCCCCGCCAATAAGTACCACAGGTCGTTCGTCAGTCATGTCCAGATAAAAGGCCCCTGCGGGGGTACTCACATCAAGAATCGTTCCGACATTAACATGGTCGTGGAAATAATTGGACGAAAGTCCAGCAGGTGCGTCAGGCGCGTTGCGCGGCGGTGGCACACGTTTGATAGAAACACGGTAATAATCTGGATGCGATGAATCCGATAGAGAATAACAACGTACCACAGGCGCGTTCTGACCGGGAATATGCAGATGAA
>JAESSU010000382.1 GCA_016763955.1 Phycisphaeraceae bacterium
AACGCCTAGAAGAAAGGACTCACCTATGAGTAATAACGTAACAGTTCAGTTAGTAACAGCCTTGAAGGCTGCTGAGCTACTGGGAATCAGCCGGGCACACTTTTATCGAATGCACAATGCGGGGCGTGTTCCTTTACCCATTCGGTTGGGGGGCTCGGTTCGTTGGCGGGTTAGTGAATTGGTGGCATGGGTTGAAGCTGGGATGCCCAATCGCCAAAAATGGCAAAGCATGACGGGGTGTGTGAAATGACCAGAGCATCAAGCAGTCATGAGGGGATGGATGTATTGTCCATCCCCTCTTTTTCCCCATTCCCTACGGATTGTTTGCCAAATCAAACAGCTAGATACATCAGGCTAGCAGCAGAGTCGATTGGGTGTGATGAGTCGATAATAGCTTTGCCATTGCTTTCTGCACTTGCATCTGCAATCGGTAATACACGGGTTATTGAATTAAAGCCGGGTTGGCAGGAGCCGTGCATTCTTTGGACAGCCATCATTGGTGAATCGGGTACGCACAAGACACCGGCTTTAGATCGGGCATTATGGGCTGTTAACAAACAGCAAAAAAATGAATTGGCTCAACATCAGGATGCAATGCAAGATTATGAATCTGATAAACAGGAATATGAAAACCAGTTTAAGAATTACAAGCGAAACAAAGAGGGGGAAAGCCCTGCGATGCCGCAATTACCAGTTGCGAAACGATTGCTTTGTCAGGATGTCACTGTTGAAGCATTAGCAGCGATTTTAGCGAGCAATCAGCGGGGAATGCTGGTATTTCGTGACGAGCTTTCTGGTTGGATGTCTTCATTTGATGCCTACAAAAAGCAGGGCGGTTCGTCTGATGCTGCACAGTGGTTGCAGATGTACAACGGCAAGCCCTTAATGGTTGACCGTAAAACTGGAGATCATAAAACGCTATTTGTACCTCATGCATCAGTCAGTATCACTGGGGGGATACAGCCCGGCGAGCTTGCTAGATGTCTTGGGCAAAGACATTTTGAAAATGGGTTAGCTGCACGTTTACTGATGTGTATGCCACCAAGGACACCTTGTCATTGGACAGATGCAAGCATGCCAAAGAGTGAGCAGTCAATCATGGATTGCGTTTTTGAGAACCTTTGGGAATTGTCTGTTTTCAGCGAAGGTGAGCCAGTCGTTTGTAAATTTGATTCACAGGGTCAACAGGATTTTATTCGGTTTCATGATGTACTTTCAGAGGAGTTGGCAAAACTCACAGGTAACTTGGCAGCTGCATGGTCAAAGTATCGTGGGTATGCAGCGCGGTTAGCTTTGTTGATTCAATATACACGTGAGGCTGAATGCGGAACTCTTAGCCAGATTGACGGGATCGTGATTGATAGTGAATCGATGGTGGCAGCGATACAGCTTGTAAGGTGGTTTGGTAGAGAAACGAAACGGATATACCACGAGCTTGAACATGCAGTGGGAGAAGATCAGGTAAAGGCTGTATTGGAATTGATACAGGAATTAGGTGGCATGGCTTCAAGCCGTGAAGTTATGCGGCGGGGACCGTGTATCAAGTCAAAAGCCAAGGTGATGAGAATATTTAACCAATTAGAGTTAGCAAGCTACGGTAAAGTTATCAGCACACATCCGAGTGTGAACGGTGGAAGGCCATCAATCATCTTTCGGTTAAAGAACAGCCTGAATGATTGCTACGGTGACGGTGATTGACCGTTGACCGTTACTGACACTGACAAAACCTTGCCGGTGGTGACGGTGAACCGGGGTTACTTCCGGGACCGGGGCGGGGGTTTTGTCAGTGTCAGTGGTGGTGAACTGTGAAAAAGTAGTTTTGGTTACGGTTCGTTACTTCTGAAAAGCTTTTAAATCAGAAAATAAGTGTTTAAACCTTAGTTTTCAGCGTGAAAACTAATGGATAAGTGTTTTTTTAGTCTTACATAAGGCTTAATAAGTCGGAAGTAAGCCATGAAAACACTTCTGGAAGTGTTAACCAAAGGAATGGAATAACTAAAAAAGGGTTTTACTAAGTCTAGAAAGCTTTTAGAATCCTTATCAGAAAGTTAAGGAAAACAATATGCGACTTTTCAAAAAGACATACCGTGATAAGACAACTAACGAATTAAGAAAACTCAAAAAGTGGTACATCGAATTTAGAGACCACAACGAGCAGATTAAAAAGCTACCTGCATTTTCAGATAAAGCCCGGTCCATGGAACTTAGTCGAAAGATTGAACGTTTGGTGTTCTGTCGGATCACCGGGGAGCAGCCGGACCCGACTTTGAATCAGTGGCTTGAAGTCTTGCCGGGGCCGATGCGGGACAAGTTGGGTGAGTTGGATTTGCTCGATGGTAAACGGTTGGCTGCCTGTAAGAAATTGTCAGATCACTTGATTGACTTCAAGCAGTCAATGCTTGTTCGGGGTGTGAGTGAACGCCAAGTGGTTCAAGTGCATAGCCGAGTATTGAAGGTGGTTGAAGGTTGCCAGTTTATTACATGGTCAGATATTGCACCTGCTACCGTGATGAACTTTCTATATGAACGGCGTAACGCTGAGACGAAACCAATTAGTGCGCAGACTTCAAATTTCTACCTGCAAGCGTTCAAGCAGTTTTGTCGATGGATGGTGAAGGAACAACGAGCGAGTGAATCGCCGGTGGATCACTTGGACGGTTTGAATGTCAAGGCTCATCCGCAACGGTTACGCCGAGCTTTTACGATTGATGAACTGGGACGGTTGATCGACACGACTTGGCAGGGGGCGGTTCGACTGAGCAAAACCCGTGATGGCGATATTGCATGGTCCATGACCGGACCGGAAAGGGCGATGCTTTACTTGGTGGCTGTTGAGACAGGACTAAGAGCTAATGAGTTGCGAAGCCTGACACGTTCGAGTTTTAATCTTGAAGGATCAAACCCAACGGTAATGGTTCAAGCTGCTTACTCCAAGCGGAAGCGTAAAGACGTTCAACCGTTAAAGCCACAGACAGCAGCAAGGCTTGCTGAGGTTATGGGTGAGAAGTTGCCAGATGCCAAGGTGTTCAGGATGCCCCGGCGGGAATCGTTATCGCTTGGCATGTTTCAGCCGGATATGCAAGCGGCTGGAGTTGATTACAAGGACGCAGGGGGACGTGTGGCAGACTTCCATGCTCTGAGGCATACGTTCATCACGAATCTTGCCCAAGGTGGCGTACATCCCAAGACGGCCCAAGCATTGGCAAGGCATAGCACGATTACGTTGACGATGGACCGCTATACGCACAGCTTGCAGGAAGATCAGACACGAGCCTTGGACGTGTTGCCAGATTTGTCCAGTTACGGGCGGGAATCGGAAGCCGAGAAAAAAGCGCCCCATGAGATCCATGGGGTGCTGTATGGGGCGCACAATGTACGAAAACATGCGATTTGGGGAGACCCATTGAGACAACCGGCGGTTGAAAAGTTGACCGGTGCGGACACATAAAAAGCCTCAAAACCACTTGAAAACAAGGGTTTTGAGGCTAATCTAAGCGGTGAGAGTGAGATTCGAACTCACGGTAG
>JAESSU010000383.1 GCA_016763955.1 Phycisphaeraceae bacterium
AAAACTTATCAACGTCACACACCTCTTTTAAATAAGGATTAAAAAAATGAACAAAACAATGAAAGTACAGTTTGAAAAAGGTTTTACACTTATTGAACTGCTTGTCGTCATTAGTATTATCGCACTTTTGATCGCCATCTTGCTGCCTGCGTTAAAGAATGCCCGTGAGGCTGCTAGGCAGGTGACTTGCCAGTCCAATGTACGTCAAATTTCACTGAGCAGTTCGATGTGGTCGATGGATCATACCGACTGGATCATTCCCGGCTGGTGGCATCCCATCCTGACTTCGGGGTATGGTTTCATATTAGAAAAAAATGGACGCTGCCCATCTGCTGAAACACCAACAGAAGATGGCTACGGCCTCAATGCGAACTTTGTCAATGGACTGTGGGCAGGCATGTCGCCTCAATGGGGCGGTACGGGCGCTCCATGGTTCCAAGGACACGCCCGTCTCAAACGCCAGGAGGCAGCTTATCTCGCCGACGTGATCGAATTCATGGATTCCAATCTTTATATTGGGGGCTATTGGCAAAGTTATCCGTTTCCCTTTCCGCTTTATAAAAAACGTCATGGGAATGGCAATCATGCCGGTGCGAACATCGCCTTTCTTGATGGGCACGGTGAATTTAAAACTTCTAGCTGGATCGAGGTACCTAGTGGTGCCAATCAAACCCAAAAGGGCGCTTACGGCTTGGTCATTGGCTGGGGCGGTTCTCGCTTTAAGGTTAGGTAATTCGCTTGATTTTTGGGGAAAGTCTTAAATCTGTTTTGTTGCTTTTAGTATTCTAAGGATTCGATTGTATGGTAGTTTATCTTCAATTACGGTATCGCTTTGCTTTGATATTAATGAGCGTGTTGGTCATGGGTATGTGTCTTGCTGAGGCAGCCTTCGCAGCTCAGATTCATGTCGCTCAATCTCCTCAAGCAAGTGATCAAGGGCCAGGCACTAAAGCGTTGCCTTATCACACGATCAGCAAAGCGGCCCAAATGGCTCAGCCGGGCGATGAAGTCATTGTCCACGCGGGGACCTATCGCGAATGGGTGCAGCCAGCACGCGGGGGGACGGGGCCAACGCATCGCATTACCTACACCGCGGCCAAAGGTGACACGGTGATCATGAGTGGTGCAGCGTTATTTTCCCCGCAATGGAAAAAACTGGAACCTGACAATAAAACGATGAAACACGTGTTGTATGCTACGATTCCTCAGTCGCTATTGATTCATCATCCACGGAGTGCTGACCCGGAGTCTCGCTATAATCCGTTTAATATTGCGGTAAGAGCGGGAATATATGCCTTGCCAAAAGAACGTTTCGCAGCTGCTGTGTCTGGGAAGACGGGCTTGAGGCCGTTGGTGATCGGGCAGGTTTTTGCGGGCGGCAAACCTTTAGAGCAATGCCGTACGTTAGATGAAGTCAAAGCAATGCCTGGCCGTTGGTGCGTTGAAAAACAGGGTACGCGACTGACGGTTCATTTCCCTCTTTATGTATCAACAGAGGTGGAATTAAGTGTGAGGCCTCAGGTTTTTGCACCGAATATTCGCGGCCTTGCTTATATCACCGTACGTGGTTTTATCATAGAAAAAGCGGCCAATCAAGCTGTATTTCCTCAGGCGGGCATGCTTTCAACACGCAGTGGTCAATATTGGATCATTGAAAATAATATCATTCGCGAGGCCGCCACCGTTGGGTTGGATGTGGGTTCGGAAGTGATCGCGCACTGGAAGATTCTCGAAAAACAAGATATCAATGAAGGCCCCTGGGCACAGGGCGTCAATCCGCCCAAGTATGAAATGAAACTGCCTGGGGGGAAATTCACCAAAGATCATATTGTCATTGATGCCCCCGCGCCATCACGCGGCCACATCATCCAGAATAATCTAATTTGTGATAACGGATTAAGCGGTCTGATTGCTGTGAAAGCTGACGGTCTTCTGATTCAAAACAATGTGGTGACACGAAACAATCGCTGCCGTCTGGCTCCCCAAGAAAATGCGGATATCTATTGGGAGGAAGCAAGTGGTATCAAGTTACATCTGACCCAAAAAGCAATCATCACCCGCAACTTGGTCGTGGATAATTATGGTATGGCTGCGGGGATTTGGCTAGATAATAATAATGATGCCGCCCAGATCACCCGTAACCTGGTCGTGGGCAACCGAATGGGGATTGATCTGGAAATAGATTGTGGACCGGCAATTCTCGTCGCCAATAATGTGGTGATGTTTAACAGGATTGATGGCTTGTCCAGCCGGGATTCAAATTCCGTTCGCTTTGTGAACAATCTCTCAGCCTATAATGGGCGATGGGGATGTATCATTGGATATACCGGTGGACGCGGTGATTACTTTCGGCGTCACCCCCATCGACCCACCCATTCGGAAGTCTCCAACAATGTTTTTGTCGGCAATCACAAGGGAGCGATCCGTTTCCCCATGCCCAATGATAAAGATGAACACAATCGCATCTCCGGTAACATTGCTGAACCCGGGACACTGTTTCAGCTTTCATCTGGAGGAAGCAAAGGCTCAAATGCATTGCAGATGAAGCAATGGGTCACCGCGAAGATCGGGGATCTCTTGGCGAAGCAACATCAGAGCCAATTTGAAGATTGGAGTACACAAAAAAATTGGTGGAGTCGTGGCCGATGCAATATGACTTTGTTCAATGCGGTCTTTGGTGAAAATGCTTGTTCATTGGCAACGATGGAGTTGACTAAACTTTCTGCAAAGAGAACTCGCGTTCCTGATTTGGATAGGGGCCAAGAAGGGTCGCCGTACTGGCAAATACAGTTGGGGTATTCACCCCTGTCATTACCCAAAGTGAAGTCGATCTTGCTCAATCAGCTCGATTACATGGGCCATTCAATGGCAGTCGATACTTGTTATCCCGGCCCATTTCAAACGGACATGGCGCAACAGACGCAACTTTGGCCACAATGAGTATTTAGTCTGATTGTCGTTAAATAAAACAACCCGTTGCCAGTGACAACGGGTTGTTTTTATTTGAAATTGCTGAAG
>JAESSU010000384.1 GCA_016763955.1 Phycisphaeraceae bacterium
CAAAAGGTATCTTTAAAAAACACTAAGGCGTGTACACAAACAACATGCTAATTTTATGGGCTAGGGGCATATTCCCCGAGTGTGTCCCAGAAAATCTTTTCGGTTGCCTTGAACTTGTCAAAGATCGTGCTCAGATGTTCAATCATGTCCTTGACCTGCTGGGGGTCGGTGTCCTGTTGATTGGCCACAGAGTCCAAACTCGCGGACACCGCTTGCAGCGCACTGGCAGCTAATGCGAATGACCGGGCAGCGTCATACAAGTTATCCGTTTCTAGCTCTTCTTCGCTAGGTGTATGTAGCAATCGCCACGGGCTGCGTCGGATTTCTACGGTTGCTAGCTTAAGCTGTTCTGCGCTGATTTGAGCATTGGCTATTGTGCGCTCGAGGATGGGTTTTTGACCGACCGCAAAGTCACGTACTTTCGACGCGGCGGCTTGGAGATTGGCCATTGTTTCTTGGACATGTGCCATCGCAGTGTTGAGCTGAGTGAGGGTGTCGTTTTTCAAACCTGCAACGAAATATTTTGTATCGGCAGCGGCTTGTTTTACATTGGCTAAAGAATCAATCACGGTTTGCTGCTGTGATTTCACCAGATCGTCGAGTTTGCTCACGGCATTATTGGCATGTTGAATCGTGTTGGAAATTCTGTCATTCCATTGTTTGGAATTGTTTTTTAGATCGGTGGTAATGATTTTAATGTTGTGAAGTGAGACATTTAATTCCGTCAGTGATTGCTGCGCTTGTGTCGCGATGGTATTGGCTTTGCCTGTAATCTGAGGCAAGTCATTTCGAATGCTTGCGCTGATGGCTGCTGCGTTTTCAATGATCTGTTGAATTTCCATCCGCTGTTTGGTTTCAATGCCCATGTTCACGGCCATGTCACGGATGAGTGGGCTGCCTGCAATAGCACCGGGGATGGCGTTTGGCGGGCCTGGATACAGTGCGAGTAATTCATGGGGCTTTAGGTCAATACGTTTTTGACTTAGTGCCAGTGACCAGTCAGGAACCACGGTCGAGGGGATGATTTTGTCGGGTGCGTATTCCATTTGATTACGCTGTTTTTCTGATGTGATTCCAACACTGCCGCCTACGGAGCCAATATTAAGACGCGTGCCTGAGCCTAGCGGCGGGACAACCAATTCGATTTGGGCATCCCAGAAAATTTTAATTTCTTCGGGGGTGAGCATGGTGACATTCAAACCGACAATTTGTGATGAGCCATCGGTGTGTTCTTTGTAGAAGGGGTCGATGCTCAGTACGGTTCCGATTGGTTGATCACCTAAGGTTACTGCAGCACCGGGTTTTAATCCTTGTACGCCATCACTTAGTTGATAGAAAATATGCACGGGCTTGGTGGTCTGGGTCAAGCTCTTAAAATCCGCGAGCGTGAAGATCACGATCAAGGTGAGAATGATGCCTGTCAGAACAAATATGCCGGCTTTAACGTGGTCTTGTTTTTGTGCCATGAATTAATATTTTTTAGGTTAGGGGTTACAGGTCATACTTTGGCGCGTGTGGGTGTGACAGCAGGGCGTGATGCGATTTGTGGTGCAACGAGCCCCAGCAGGTCTTCAGCATAATTGGAAGTTTGTTTGCGTTCAGTTAAAGGCCCTTCAAAACTTCCGGTGAGGAACTGGCGAATAAGTGCTTCGTCGTTTGTCAGATCATTGGCGGTGCTGTCTCGGATCGTTTCAAATTCTTCACGGGTGCCGATTTTTAAGACGCGCCCTTTATCCAACATCACCATGCGGTCAGCAATAGTAAATGCCGAATCCATTTCATGCGTGACAACCACGCTAGTCACCCCGAGGTCTCGTGAGAGACGGATCATCAGTTGATCGATCTCTGCACTGGTGACCGGGTCAAGGCCAGCAGAAGGTTCATCATAAAATAGAATTTGTGGGTCCAGTGCCAGCGCTCGGGCTAGACCTGCACGTTTTTTCATCCCGCCGGAAATTTCGGAAGGCAGCTTTTGTGCGTGTTCACGCAGTCCCACCATCTCAAGTTTGATCTTGACCATGATGTCGATGATTTCCTCAGAGAGATCGGTGTGCTCCATGAGAATCAAAGCGATGTTTTCGCGCAAGCTCATGGAGTTAAACAGCGCGCCGGACTGAAATAGGATACCTATTTTTTTACGTACTTCGTTGAGCTGTTCTTCGCTAACGCCAATGACGGATTGGCCCATTAGTTCAATGGTGCCACTGTCGGGTTGTAATGAGCCGATTAGGTGTCTAAGGAGTGTACTTTTGCCACAGCCTGAGCCGCCCATAATGACGATTGTTTCGCCGTTGTAGACATCGAGATTAATGCCATCAAGTACAGCTCGTGGGCCACCAAATGTTTGAACCAGATTGCGGACTCGGATTGCGCACGTGCGCTGCGGAACGTCTTGCAATGTAGATGGGGTTTGGCTCATACGATTGTGTTTTTAAAGTTTGTCTTGGGGCTTGCCAACGAGGGTCTAAATGGGTCTATTTTATGCAAAATCAAGTCAATAATATTTTGTGTATAGCGACTTAATAAGTTTCTACATCATACCGTAAGCCCAATGGTCTGTCTTGATTTATTCTAAACGGTTCGGAAGCGTTGCATTGGCTTAGGGTGTCTTTGGCTGAGTTTTTTTAGGCAAAGATTTGATCGGCGTTAAACGGACCGTGACGGGTGTGCCGATGGGGGGGATTTTTTTTGTTTGCGCTTGCCAGTCAGCATTGTCGTTTCGGGAGGTGAGTTGGGTGTGTCGTGCCAGTAGGTCATCACCAAAGTGGACGAGTGTGATCACACTGCCGTTAGCATCTGCACGATAGATGGGTGGGTCTTGATTTTTTAAAAAACTTGAGCCAGTAAAAAGCCAGTAGTGATCTTTAAGCGATGCTTGGGTTGTTTTGTTATAGATCCATTGATTGGCATGGACGTGATGTTTAAGCCCTTGATGTTCGTAGATTAGATCAATCGCAACAAGCGGGCCTTTTGCTTCGGTGATTTTTAATTCATTGCCGATTTTTTTCCCGGTCATGGGGTTGCCTGGTTTGAGTCCGAGCATGATTAGAGCCAGGTGTATATGGCTAGGCTTTGCCGTGGTCGTGAGGATGGATTCGTGTTCCTTGGTGCCCGGTGTACAGAGCAGCAGTTCAAGCCAATCTCCATCGCGTAAGACCACCTTTGCTTGAATATCCACCGACTGATTTTCATGATTGATCACCAGTCCCTTAAGCGTGGTACGTTTGGGTTTGTCTGGTTCTGGTGTCGGCGCTTGAGCATGTACAGATGTACTGCCAAGCGATAGGGCAATCAATATGACAGGAAGAATTTTCATCATTCGTATCATATCGTTTTGCTATGGATGTTGGTGGTGATGAAAAAAAATAGGCCCGGCGAACCGAAGTTCAGCCGAGCCCTTCCGGGGGCAAATGGGATGTCGTTAAGCCGTAATAGAAGTGTTTCCATCGCGTTGCTCAACTGATTACATTATACCCTTGTGAGTTGCTGATGCAAGGGGGTGTGTAGAATATAGTTGTATTGAAAACGCTAGTTGTTATGTGGTTTTTCCTAAAGTAGCCTGTTGGTTGGGGCACTTTGCAATTAAGAGATAATTAGTCTTTTTTTTTACAACGGGCATGAACAAGAGTTACCTTAATTGGCGTGTTTGGGTAGTTTGGTAAGATGCAGTTGTTGGGTAGGTACTTTGGTGAAAAAGAATAGAAAGAATACCTTGAAAAATAATCAAAAAATTCGAATTGGCTTCATTGGAGCAGGTGGAATATGCCGGAGTCGCCATTTGCCGGGGCTTGAAAAATGCGAGAATGTTCAAGTGGTGGCGGTTTGCAATCGCTCACAGGCCAGCTCGCAAGCGGTTGCCAATGAATTTTCGATTCCTGAAATTCAGACGGATTGGCACAAGCTTGTTGAACGTGATGACTTGGATGCGATCTTTATCGGAACCTGGCCGTACATGCATAAGGAAATGGCGATTGCCGTATTAAAATCTCAGAAGCATTGTTTTAGTCAGGCACGGATGTGTTGCAATCTCAATGAGTCGAAACAGATGATCGAGATTGCCCGCAATGTTCCGCATTTGGTGCATATGGTTTGCCCGCCACCGCATCGTATGCCGTTTGAACCTTGGCTTAAAAATGCTTTGGCTCAGGAGCTTATTGGTGAGTTGACTTTGGTCGAACTTCGCTCAGCAAGTGCGGCGAATCTTAATGCCAACGAGCTGACATGGCGTGAACAATATGAGTATTCCGGTGAGCATATTTTAGCGATGGGCATTTATGCCGAGACACTTAATGCATGGGTCGGGCCTTATGAAACACTCTCTGCGAATCTTTCAACACCCATTGGCCGCAAGGTTGTGGACGGTAAAGAGATTGAGGTCAAAATCCCTCAGATCGTAAGTATCACCGGCCAGCTTGCTAACGGTGCGATCTGTCAGGAAACGCATACAGGACTCGTCGCAGACACCAGTACGCCTGCCGATGTGATTACGCTTTATGGCACGAAAGGTACGATTCGTCATACGTTTCTAACCGACGAAATTTTATACGCACCCAAGGGCCAAGCTCTAACGCCAGTCGATGTGCCCGCAGAACGGACTCGTGACTGGCAGGTTGAACAGGACTTTATTGATGCAATTCGTAAAGCACAAGCCAGTGAACCTTGGCAGGTGAGTCCAGATTTTGTGGAAGGACACCAGTACATGCTCAAGGTTCATGCTGTACATGAGTCTGCACGGTTAGGGTGTGCAATTAATCTTGGGATGCTTTGATTTTTTGGAATTTATTAGTGAATGAAGACTCAGTGAGCTATGACAGATTCACCTGCTGAAAATCATTTAGATGTTCACAAAATTACATGGACAGCTCTGCTGGCCCAGTGGGTGGCGTTTGCGCGGTCAGCAGTCGCCTTGCCTGATGATCCTCAGGGTCGCCGGATCAAGGCTTGTGTGCCGGACCTGATCATGTTGCAAGCTCTCTGGTTTGCGCTACAGCATGTCGATGAACTATCACCTGATCAGCGAGCACTAGGATTTGACCGGGCAGCGGTACTTATTGATCGGCATGTTCAGCAACTCACGGACCGTTGGCATCCGGCTCCATTACCCCAGCGAATCGAGCAACTTATCACGGATGCTCAACAATTGCTGGCAAAAGTTTCTGGGGCTCAAAACGACCAATAGTGTGAATCACGATGTGAACCCAATGGGTTCAAAAATCGCAGCGTAACAGTCCAAGTTGAAATACATGGGATTTAACGATATCTTGGGACATGCCCCAAAAGAAAAACACATCCAAAGCACCAATGTCAGTTGGCGATTCTCAAGTTTCAAGCCTTCTGGCCGACGCTGGACAATCTTCACACGAGTCTGAATTTTTTAGCCCTATCCCCGAGGGATAAATCCCCGGACGACATAAATATGTCGTTGTGCTAGGGACCGTTATGAGTGGCTTGGGGAAGGGAATCTTTTCCAGTTCTCTTGCTAAATTACTCAAAGATAAAGGTCTGAAAGTCGAGCCCATTAAGATGGAAGGCTACCTGAACATCGACTCAGGTACGCTTAACCCCTATCGCCACGGCGAAGTGTTCGTCCTCGACGATGGCATGGAAACCGACATGGACCTAGGAACCTATGAACGAATGCTGGATCAAAATCTCGGTGCAGCTAACTTCACCACATCCGGGCAGATTTACCGCCGTGTGCTCGATAAGGAACGTCACGGCGGCTATCTCGGACGCGATGTGCAGATGATCCCGCATGTCACCGGTGATGTGAAGTTCAACCTCCGCAAGCTTGCGATGAATACCCAAGCGGACGTGGTCTTTGTTGAAGTCGGAGGCACGGTAGGGGACTTTGAAAACGGATTCTATATCGAAGCTTTGCGCGAACTGGCATTTGAAGAAGGCGACGCAGGTGTCTGTTTCGTGGCACTAACCTATGTGATTGAACCGCAAGCGCTCGGTGAGCAAAAATCCAAAGCTGCTCAGCTTGGACTTAAAAAACTTATGGAAGCAGGTATTCAACCCCACCTAATTGCTTGTCGCGGGCATAACGAAATTGAAGAAAGCGCAATGGAAAAAATTGCGATGTTCTCCAACGTCCCTAAACGTCGATGCTTTTCCATGCATGACCGTAAGTCGATCTATACCATTCCAGAATCCATGCGCGAAGCGGGCTTAGACCGTGAAGTGCTCACGCGTCTGGGACTACATGACCGAGTCAACCAACGTAACGAAGACACGGCTCGTGAAGAATGGCAAGGCTTCGTCAATAAACTCACACGCAAACGTAAATTTAAAGCACGCATCGGTATCACCGGCAAGTACGCAAAAATCCGCGATGCCTATGCCTCTATCGATAAAGCATTGGAACATTGTGGCGTTCATCTTAATGCTGATCTCGATGTTCAGTGGCTCGATACCACTGAAATGCAGCCTTCAGATGTGCCCCGAAAATTAGAAGACCTTAACGGTATCATCGTGCCCGGAGGCTTTGGTAAACGAGGCACTGAAGGCAAGATTGCCTGCATTCAATACTGTCGTGAAAATGCCCTGCCTTATCTGGGGATTTGTCTTGGTTTCCAAATGGCGGTTGTCGAATATGCTCGCAATGTTTGCGGTCTTAAGGATGCAGGCTCGACGGAGTTTGACCCCAATACCACCGCACCCGTGATTGGCCTCCTCCCCGAACAAAAAGAAATCGAAGGTCTCGGCGGAAACATGCGATTAGGCGGTAAAGATGTGCAGGTTAAGTCCGACACGTTGGCTTACTTCCTGTACAACAATCAAAACATGATCCGCGAACGCTTCCGTCATCGTTTTGAAGTAGACCCACAGTACATCGAAAAAATTGAAGAGCAGGGCATGGTCTTCTCAGGTCAGCATCCCCAACAACCCATTATGCAAGTCCTGGAATTGCCTACGAAGATTCACCCTTACTTTATCGGAGCACAGTTCCATCCAGAACTCACCGGTCGGCCGCTTAAGCCCCAACCTATGTTTATGGGCCTTGTTGCTGCGGCGATTCAACATGCTCATCCGGATGTGGAACCTGGTGAAATTTCAAAACGCTGGTTACCGCCAGTTGAATATAGCATTAAAGGGTGATCGGTTTAATGCTTGATTCTTCACAGTTTTAATGATTCATAATAGGAATGAGTTTATGTATACGCCACGCATGGTGATTGTTTTCCTCACGCTATTGCTGTCATTTTCGATGGTACATGCTGATCATGTCGTGCTTCTTAATGGCGATAAACTCCAAGGCAACGTCATCTCAACGGATCAAGGGAAAGTGGTCTTGCAGCACGATGTGTTAGGGCTTTTGACGCTGACCAGCGGGCAGGTCATAAGCATTGTCAAACAAGGTGATGAGAATGAGCAGGCAGCAAGACAAGCTTTAGCACCTGCTCTAAAAACCAAAGTGGCTCTCGAGCCTCTCCCGCAGGAAATGCAACTCGCTGCGGAAAGTAAAACTTGGTTTGGGCGATTTAAAAAAACTTGGGACTCTGAGTTTGAAGCAGGAGCTTCAGTTAAAACAGGTAATACGGACAATGCCAACATCTACCTGCGATTCAAAACGACCACGGGTAATGAAAAACGTAAATGGGATGTGGATGCAGCTTATTACCGTGATCAGTCCAATAGCGTATTGACTCGAAATGAATTTTTCGCAAGCGTGCGTCATCAATGGTTGTTGAAAAATTCGCCATGGGATCTGTTTGTAAAGGGGCGTTATGACTATGATGATTTTGAATCATGGGATTACCGTGTCAATAGTGCAGTGGGTGTGGGCTACCAATGGATCAAAGAAGATCATCTTGATGTGAAGTTGAATCTTGGTATCGGTGCGGTTAAGGAGTTTGGCTCGCTTAACGATGATGTCCGGCCAGAACTTCTTGCAGGTGTCAATGTTAAATGGAAGATCACGGTAAACCAAAGCTTTGCTGTGGCAAGTACGATCTTCCCGGAACTTGCGGACCTTGGTCAATATCGCTTGCTTTC
>JAESSU010000033.1 GCA_016763955.1 Phycisphaeraceae bacterium
CAAGTTTGGCAATTTATTAAACAAATTATTTTTATCGTGAGGATAAAAAATTGGATATCGATTTATTAAAAACATTCGTTGAGGTAGTGCGTACGCGTCACTTTGGTAAAGCGGCCGAAAACCTTTATATTACGCAGTCTGCAGTGAGCTTTAGAATTCGCCAATTAGAGCAAGGGCTTGGGGTCAGTGATGCCATTGCGATGAGTGTGCCAGAGATTCCATTGAGGCAAGCTAAGTTGCTTCAGGCATCGGATCGGATTGGGAGATTGCCTCAGGCAGTCGGGCGGCTGTTAGATGAGTATGTGTTACATGAAGCACGTCAGACCACGCACGTGGTTCCTAACATGCGGTATCTGCTTACGGTGTTTTTATTGATGAGTCTGGTTTTGTCAGCCATGCTGGTTTTTATTATTCCTAAGTTTAACAAAATATTTGAAGACTTTGATATGGTCTTGCCTGATGCGACACTGAATCTTATCGGGTTCACATGTTGGTTAGGAGGCAGTTTGCCCGGGCAAACGATGCCTGGCCTGGCGTGGTTTTTGCTGGTGCTGATTAGTGTTGTGATATTTCACTTCACTCGTAACCGTGATGGGTGGTTTGGCTGGTTGTATCAACAAACTGTATGGCGGCTGCCCGTGATCAAAATGGTGCATCGGCCGACCTACTGGGCGATGGCTTGTCATCAGGTAGCCGATGGCTTGGATGCGGGATTACCCTTGGAAGCCTCGTTACAGCTGACAAGTCAAAGTTTGGATCATTGTGTGGTCGCGCATCAATTTAAGCGTTGGAAAGCAGGCTTGTTACAGGGTCAAGACCTCGGTGATGCAGTCAAGCATACGGGCTTACCCAAAATGTTTGGGGCGTTGTTAAGCAATCAAGCACAGCAGCAGAACTTGCCTGATGTGATGCGTTATTTGGCACACTATTATTGTAATCTCACGCAGCAGCGTCAGGTTTGGTTGCAGGCTGTTTATGCCCCTAGTGTCGTGTTGTTACTTGCCTTGCCCACCGCATGGATCTGTATTGGCATGTTCATGCCTCTGGTGGTCTTGATTCAAAAAATGGCCCAGCAAACGGGGATGTATTAAATGAAACAAACAAGAACGCTTCTACATCGTCGCTACCGTGGCATGCTTGCGATGGAGTTTATTTGCGGGTTAGTTCTAGTGATGTTTCTGCTGGGAATTTTGCTCGTCGCTGTGGGCAAAGTACGTGAAGCAGACATCATCATGGCAAACCGGAGACAAGCAATTTATAAGGCTGAATCACAGTTAGCCCAAATGCAAATCCCAGCCCCCAGAGTCGCCCCCGGAACTGGAACCGCAGGAAGTTCTGAGCCAGAACATTTATTACCCGAGGGGTCACAGCTACAGTTGCTTGCTAAGCAGCCTGAGGATGCGCGTTATGCATGGGTTCGCTTGACGGTGACACATGATGGGCAAGAAGCATCACTCGAGGGGTTAATTTGTCGGGAGTATGTAGGAGAAATGCAATGAGACGAGCCCGCGGCTTTACATTGGTAGAACTTATGTTTGTGGTAGCGATGTGTATGTTTTTGATGCTGCTCACATCAATGATTTTTATGACAGCAACGCATACCGTCCAGAATCAACTTAGTAGCCGCCAAAAGCTAGCGCATCTGGATGGCATGGTTGAAAAAATGCGCAGCGATGTTTGGCAAGCACAATCGATTCACCTCGTCAATGACCACACACTGCAACTGCAATACACAGACCAGCGAATTCAATGGGCCACGGATTCTAAAAGTAAGCAAATCATTCGTATGGTTTTGGATTCGCCAGACACTTCACCACATCAGCGTTACTACCCCGCAGGCCTAGCAATCTTGCAATTCACCGGATTCCCTGATGTCGGTCGCTCGGAAAAACTTCCGGGAGTTGATCTTCCGGCTTTTAGGGTTCCGGGGGTCGATTTGGAAGTTCTTACACAAGGTCAACGCGATGCAGTGGTGATGCGATTGCTTAGCCGTCGTCAACTTTTGGAGGCCCAACATGCTCCGTAAACCTAGACCCAATAATCGTGCGTTTGCCATGATGGTTGCAGTGGGCATGATGGGCTTGGTGACGGTTGCTATCGTTGCCGCGTCTGGGATGTTTAGCAATCAGGCTCGCCGAACTCGCACGGTGCAGCAAGAGGCGCAGCAGCGGCAGATTGAGATTGCAACGGTGCTTTTGCAAAATGAAAATGACAACACATTCCGATCTAATTTAGGACAGGGCCAAAAGTAAGTTTGCCAATAGGAAGCTTTCACGGCTTTAATTTGTTGCATCGTATTTGCGTGCTATTTGAATCTTCACGGGTTATACTGTCTCCTGATCGACTTGATTGGGGACCCGTTGTGTATGTTGTTTAATTCGGCGATTTTTCCTTGTTTTTTTATCCTAGTGTTTGTTATTTATCTGGGATTCAAACGTAAGCACACGCTCCAAAATGTGTGGTTGTTATTTGCGAGCTATGTTTTTTATGGTTGGTGGGATTGGCGGTTTCTGGGGCTTCTGTTTATTTCAACGCTCACGGATTATGTGGTCGCAATTGCGATTTCTCGGAGTCAAGGAACCTATAAACGGCGGGTTTTGTTGCTGGTTTCGTTGGTGATTAATCTGGGGATTTTGGGGTTCTTTAAGTATTTTAATTTCTTTATTGAGAGTTTCTTGCCACTGCTTAATCGTGTGGGGCTTGAAGGCGATTGGGTGACGTTGAAGGTGATCTTGCCGGTGGGCATTTCGTTTTATACGTTTCAAAGTTTGAGTTATACGATTGATGTGTATCGCGGGAAACTTGCGCCTTGTAGACGATTTGAAACATTTGCTTTGTATGTGAGTTTTTTCCCTCAGTTAGTTGCGGGTCCCATTGAACGCGCAACGCAGCTGTTGCCTCAGATCCAGAATCCACGGAAGTTATACCCTCAACAGATTCATGCGGGTTTGTATCTGATTTTATGGGGTTATTGCAAGAAGATGGTCATCGCAGACAATATGGCTGTCATTGTGGAATCAGTCTTTTCTCACGATTCAAAGATGCAGGGCATGGCGGTTGTCATTGGGGTGCTGGCTTTTGCGATGCAGATTTACGGGGACTTTTCAGGCTATTGTGATATCGCAC
>JAESSU010000385.1 GCA_016763955.1 Phycisphaeraceae bacterium
CGCACTATCCGACTTCGATTTTACTGCAGAGGCCTTCCAGGCGGTCACCGAAGTCGAGATCACCACGCTCGAAAACTTCGGTGATCTGGAATGGCAGAATGCCAGTGGCACCTGGGTCGACGTCACGGCTGGCCAGAAAATCTCTGCCGCCGATATCACTGCGGGTAAGCTGCGCTTCACCCCGGCTGTCGATGCAAGTGGTGCTGGTTACGCTAATTTCAGCTTTAAGCTCTCCGATGGCGTTTACAGTACCGATGCCGCGGCGACCTTAACCATTGATGTAACAGCGGTTAGCGACGCACCTAATGCGACAGATGATTTTAATCAACAAGACATAACAAATCTTATCATCGCCTCAGGTTATACGGGTGAGTCAACGGCTGGGGTTTCAGTTGGCAATAGTTGGGGGCAGGAACAGATAACCGAGATTGGCACTAATGGTGCGTATGTGGTTGTCTGGATGGAATATGCCGACGTCATTTATATGCAAAAATTTCATGCCGACGGCGCACTGGATGGGGCGGTAATCAATGTTGCTATGACCTCAACGAGCAACAGAGAACCGCAGATAACCGCCTTGGGTACCGATGGTTCCTTTGCTTTGACATGGGCGGGACGTGAGAGTGTCGCATTAGGCAACGACTTCACCGTATTCACTCAATCATTTGACGCGCTGGGTGCACCATCGGGTGCGATACATAAATTAGAAGCCACTAACAAAACCAATGGCCGTGATAGCGTGCCCCAAATCGTCGCGATGGGCGAGCTAGGGGCATATGCCGTGGTTTGGTTAGGCGAGGATGACAGTACTACCAGTTCTGGTGGCAGTAATGGAGACACTGCGGTTTATATACAAAAGTTCGGCGTGAATGGCGAGCCAAGCCAAACCGTGATTAAAACCGAGCCCTTTGTGCAGAGCTTGGGCGCAGATTCTGATCCCCACATCACCGCACCGGGAGACGCGGGTGCCTTTGCTGTCACCTGGTTTGGCAATAATAACGCCGACCGAAATAGAGTTTATATGCAAACCTATGATCAAAATGGTAACTCTATAAGACAAGTAGAATTGCATGGCCCGGGTGTAACCCATGACACGGCCCCAGAAATAATCGCCGTTGGCAGCGCGGGTGATTTTGTCGTTACCTGGGAGGGTAGTGGACTGAATACTTCGGTCTACGCCCAAAAATTTGATGTCCAAGGCAACACCCTGGGTGTTCAGCATTCATTAGTAGAAACCGGTGTGACGACAAAGTGGGGTGAGTTTCCAGAAATTACCGCTATTGGTAACGATGGTGCTTATGTGGTCACCTGGTCTGCTCTAGATGCGCTCGACGGCAGCTATTCCGTCTTTGTGCAACGGTTTAATGCGGATGGCTCTAAGGATGCGGCTGGCATCATCAATCTCGATACCGCCGATTTTAAGAGCAACAGGCTTTCTTACCCCGTGGTTACCGAAGTCGGCACAGCCGGTGATTACGTGGTGGCCTGGATGGGAAACAATATGAGTGACCCTGATAAGGCAGGATTGCAATCCGTCTTTGGCCAACGCTTCAATCACGATGGCAGCAAAAACGGCGAAGTGATCGAATCCTTTACCAATATTGCCGATATTAAGACCGTGGAAATTACCGCGAGCGGCGATTCGGGTGCCTATGCCTTATCCTGGGATGATTTTACTTCAACTGGCGGTGTCAGCGTTCAACATATTGATGTCAATGGCATTGGCAATGTCAGTTACTCACAAGACAGTGTGGGCACATTTGATATCACCAGCACGGCTGATACTGAAAATCTACTTTCATACTCGGTCACGTTTAGTGCCGGTACATTGTCTGCCAATGGCACTGAATATTCTTCCGGACAAGCAATACCCGTCGACCAGTGGGTTAATGTACAACTGACAGGGCTCAATGGCGCAGATTATGATTTAACTGTCACTGCGAACTATGTCATCACGACTGGTGAAGACAGCGCTCTCACCATCGATGTCCTGGCCAATGACAGTGATGCAGATGTGGGTGATACGATCAGCATTACCACGATTCAAGGGCAGGATATCTCCACCGGTCAAAGCGTCGATATCATCGAAAACGGTGTGGCTCTGGGTACGGCTCAGGTTGTCTCGGCCAAAATCGTTTTCACGCCCAGTGCCGAACTCGACAAGCTAGCCGAAGGTGCCAGTCGTACGGTCAGCTTTACTTATACCATTGAAGATCAACTCGGCAGCTCTGATGCGGGTTCGACGGCCACTGTCACTCTTAATGTTATCGGTACCGACGACGCCAGTGTGTTGGTTGCCGACGTCAATACCGAACGTCAAGTAACGGCAACGGGTAATGTGCTGAGTAATGACACCGACATTGATAGTGTCTTGAGCGTCGCCTCATTCACCATAGCAGGGAGTGCAACAAGCCATAGCGCAGGTTCTACGGTAACCCTGACCGGTCAAGGCAATTTGCTTATCAACGCCGACGGAACTTATGTGTTTACCCCCATCATGAACTTCTCCGGGGTCGTACCACAAATTACCTACACCACTAATACCGGTTCCAGTACCACACTCGATATCACCATCGACCCCGATACCGATGGTGATGGTATCGGCAATGCCATCGATCTCGACGACGACAACGACGGTATATTAGATACGATTGAGGATAGCGGTACCAACGATGTTGACGGCGACGGCATCATCAACTCGCTTGATTTAGACAGCGACAACGACGGCATCGCCGATAATATAGAAGCACAAACCACGGCGGGATACATTGCCCCCTCGGGCGTCGATGCCAACAACGATGGTCTCGACGATGCCTATGGCACCACGGGTTTAACACCCGTCGATACCGATAACGATGGCACCGCCGATTATCTGGACAGTGACTCGGATAATGATGGCATCTTCGATTGGGCTGAGTCGGGACTTGCTCGAGTCAGTGATGCAACCGCCAGTGATGTGAATGGCAGTGTCAACGATCCGGCAACTGACCTGGCCAATAATAATGCCACACCGGAAGTTGATTTCCGTGAAGCCAATACTCTGCAGATCACCATTAATGAGGATGTAACGAAAGTACTCAGCGTCGCCGATTTTGGTTATTCAAACAGCAGCGGTTTTGCTGCCAATGCAACGTTGACCATCACCTCCTTACCTGCCGATGGTCTCTTGCAAGTCCAGGTTGGATCTAACTGGCAAAATGTCAGCGCCAATCAAGCGATAAC
>JAESSU010000003.1 GCA_016763955.1 Phycisphaeraceae bacterium
AGCATCTCAAAAGTGTCTCGCGCACTATGGCCCACAGCTAAGAGGATTGCTTTAGCAGGGAGATGCTGACCGTCATCGAGTACGACTTGCTGTGTTTGTCCTTGGTCGATGATGATGTCGGAGACTTTGCTTTGGAAGCGTATTTCGCCGCCTAAGGATTCAATGGTTGCACGGAGTTTTTCGACGACACTGACTAAGCGATACGTGCCGATGTGCGGTTTGCTTAGGTAAAGAATTTCGGGTGGTGCGCCTGCTTTTATGAATTCTTCAAGTACCTTTCTGCCATGGTGTTTGGGGTCTTTGATTTGGGTATAGAGTTTACCATCGGAGAAGGTTCCTGCACCACCTTCGCCGAATTGCACGTTAGATTCAGGGTCGAGCTTGTCTCCACGCCAAAAGCCAAAGGTGTCTACGGCTCGCTGTCGGACACTTTTACCTCGTTCAAGGATGATGGGTGCAAATCCCATTTGAGCTAGCAGCAAGCCCGCGAAAAGTCCGCAAGGCCCCGTGCCAATGATCACCGGCCGAACCGATAGGTTGCGTGGTGCTTGGGTGACAAAGCGATATTTTAGTTCCGGTGCGGGGGCGATTTTTCGTGGGTCTTTTAGGCTTGAAAGTACCTTTGTTTCATCATCAAGTTCAACATGTAATGTGTAGATAAAAGCAATTGCATTGCGTCTGCGAGCATCCGTCCCACGTCGATGGATATGGTAATTAAGCAGCTGATTCGTCTTAATTTCAAGGCGGTTAAGGATCGCTTTAACCAAATCGCTTTCGCTATGGTCCAAAGGAAGCTTGATCTCAGTGAGTTGCAGCACAGGGTGTCTTTCAAATAATCGCGGTCAAACACGCCGAGGTGTTGGGGCTAGTGAGCCATGTATTATACCATTCACGGTTAAAATTTGTACGTGACTGACATCGCGAACTAGGGCAAACGCATGTACCCCCGCCTTGGCGAGCTAGGCTGCGATAGCCCGATTTTGACCGAAGGTCCACTCAAAAAACCCTCAGCACGGTGTTTTTTGGCACCCTATTTTTGACCTGCGGTCAATCTCGTGTCGACACGGCTCGCCAAGACAATTCGCAGTACATGCGTTTGCCCTACTTCCGCGGTGCTTGTCAGCAATCCTTGGGAATCCAGTCAAGGGACAATAACTCAGCCTACTGTCGGCAGTGTGGACTTAGCCAATTGCAATTAACGACGTTGTCCTCGTATTTGTACTGAGCAGGTCTGCGATCACCCTAGTGTGTTTGGGGTTAATAAATCGGTGCAAGTGGCAAATGAATCTGGGGGCTTGGAATGCATGGCTGTCCATTAACACACGGGAGATTGGGGAATTGTGGGGTTTTGTGAGCGACCATGTACGCACGGGTTAGTCTTTCATGCAGTTCAAGACGCTTTTGTGTCCAATCGGGATTGCAATACAGATTGTTCTGCTCTTTGGGGTCTTCTGTGAGATTAAACATCTCGCCGTAATTTTCTTCCATAAAGATAGAAAATCGAAAGCCATCATTGGTAATGATGCTGCGCACGGGGTAGTTCGCATCACCTAGCGGAGACTGAACGGTCACTTGTTCCCACTGGGGGCTTGGCTCATTGTGACAGGCAGGGACTAGGGATTTGCCTTCGATTGGGGGGATGCATGTTGCTTGGGCAAAATCACAAAGCGTCGGGTAAATATCTAGTGAGCTGTTGAGTCGATCGCTAACGCCTTGTTGGACATCACTGCCCCAAACAATCAATGGCACACGGATGCCCGCGTCATAATGTTTCACGCCTTTGGTAATTAAGCCATGGTCGCCCATCATTTCGCCATGATCGGTGGTGAAGACAATGATGGTGTCTTGCGTTAAGCCTTTTTCTTCGAGGAAAGAAACAATGCGAGCAATTTGGTCATCAATGAATTTAATGGAGCCATGGAAAAAGGCGCGGAGTTTACGAAGTTCCTCGGGGTCATCTGCAATGGCTTCAAAGCCGTTAAAGTCACGCGATTTTTTTAGCGTTTGACTTGTATGGCCGCCTTTGGGAGCAGGAATCGCATCAGGCATATCATCCGGATTAAACATTGTATCGTAAGGTGCTGGCGGATCATACGGGTCATGGGGATCGACATAAGAAACGAAGCACATGAAAGGTTTGTCTTGATGGTTTTCAAGATGGCGATTCATAAAATCCAAGCTCGTGTCGGTGATGTAGGTCGTTTGATGCAGCTCTTTAGGTAGTGGCGAAGAGTGCATCGCATGCCATTTTGACTGATCCATTAAGGGCTTTAAATGTTTTTTACGAGCCTGCGCTATTGCCTCTCTAATGTTGCGTTTTTCTGGGCCATATGCATCGACATAAGACATCGGCCAAGAGACTGACAATGCTGTTTCGTAATGCTCTGGATGTTCACGTTCAACCCAATCAAGCCATGGGCCTAGCTTGGGGTCTTCTGTTGGAATGGACTCATCAAAACCCAGATATGCAAAGTTTTCAGGCAGCGGTTCTTGCATCGGTGTTTGATGAAATTTGCCAAACCCGCCTGTGCGGTAGCCGGACTTTTGTAAGACTGAAGCATAGGTTGGATGCTCGGTGGTGAGTGTTAAATTGTTTGTCGCAATCCCATGAATATCTAATGATCGGCCCGTCAAAAACGTTGCGCGGTTTGGTGCGCAGACAGGCACATGAGCATAGGAGCGATCAAATCGCATGCCTTGGCTAGCCAGACGGTCGAGCGTGGGGGTGGAGGGAACCTTTGAACCATAGCAGCCCACAAAACTGGCACCAAGTTGATCTGCCGTAATAAAGATAATGTTTTTCTTTTTCAATTTCGTACTTCTTAATTGAGTGGTTTTAGTTTTGTACTCGATTGTGACTTGTGTTTTGAGTTGCGTGTTATTGACTGCATTGCCAGGATTGTTTGCCCGTTACTTTTTGGTTCACAATGCCGGGCAAATTCACGGTTGCTTCAATGCCAATAGGCAATGACAGTTTGGCTTTAATCTGGTTGCCCACGCGCTGCCATTGGGCACGGATGAGTCCATGAGGCGTGGGGATAATCACCTTTGCACGGTCCGTTAATGAACTGGTGATCACAGGTGCAAAACGAACGGTCTTCCAGCCGGGGGCGGTTTGAGTCACACCCCCAATCGTTCGTGTCAAATGAAAGATCGGATGAGCAGCCCAGGCATGTGTGCAACTGTCTTGACCAAGAAGTCTGCCAAAAGTTTCCTTCGTACCTTCATAGGGAA
>JAESSU010000386.1 GCA_016763955.1 Phycisphaeraceae bacterium
GGTGGTTTTACCTGCATCGATGTGGGCACAAATACCAAAGTTACGATAGCAATCCAGAGCACTCATTTTTTTTGCCTCACTAGGGGACGTGGTAGCCGTTGTCATTGTTCAAATCTTTCTTCGCTTCTCATCCATAAGAAGCATGATCGAATACCCGCAAGCCGTTCTGAAACAATCAGATGGGCCAGTCATCGCAATGTGTCCGGGTATATCTCTTTTAACAAGTCGGATGGCGATTTATTGCCAAGCCCTACAGTGTAACAATAGATGACGCACAAATACAGCCTACTTACCGGGCTTAGGCAGAACGCCAAAGATACAGACAAATGTTCTACCGTCAAGTCTAAAATGGATTTTGTCTTGTATACGGATCGACCTGTCCGCAATAATCGGTCTCACTGGCATGATCAATGCAGGTTATTGCTTTAATGGCAAGTCTTAAAAATGCCGCATGCGAGGGGTACGAGGCTTTAAAACTCCCGGTGGCTGTGGCTGGAACTGCTGGCGGCGTGCCTTAAAACTTCCGGGGGGGAATCTATCTATAATGGTTTTATGTCCGCCCATGCTCAGAAACTTAAAGCCTTGCTGGATAAAGCTCGCAAGCTCCCAATGGTGCCTGGTGTGTACTTGATGAAGGATGTTAAGGGGGTGGTGATTTATGTTGGGAAGGCTTCCAAATTACCCAATCGGGTGAGTAGTTATTTCATCCCGTCAGCTGATTTGGGGCCACGTAAGCAGCTCATGCTCGACTTGGTGGACGATTTTGACTACTTAGAATGTGAAGGCGAGTGGGAAGCACTGCTCACTGAAAATCGTCTGATCAAGGACATTCATCCCAAATTTAATGTCTTATTAACGGACGATAAAACGTTCCCGTACTTGGCGATCACCTTGCGTGATGACTATCCGGGCGTGTTTATTACTCGTGAGCCTAGTGATCCGCAGTTTAAGGGGGCAAAAATTTTTGGGCCTTTCACCAATTCTTATGCGCTGCGTGAGTCAATCCAATTGCTCCAACGTGTGTTTAAGTTCCGCACTTGTCACTTGGATATTCGTGAGGATGACCCCGGGAAAAAGTTTTTTCGACCCTGTCTGCTGTATCCCATTAAACAATGCACTGCGCCCTGCGGAGACAAGATTAGCAAAACGCAGTACCGTCAGGACATTGACCGCTTTATCCGTTTTCTAGAATCCAAACGCTCGGTGATGATCCGTGAGTTTAAACAGGAAATGGAGGAAGCATCAAAAATATTGGATTACGAAAAGGCTGCGATCCTTCGTGATCAAATTCGTGCGCTGGAAAAACTCGATGAGCGTGGCAAGATTAAGCAAAATTGGCAACCCGAAGCAGAGTCCTTCTACAGTGATCCCGCAAAAGGCATGGCATCGCTGCAAAAAACCCTAAAAATCCAAGAGCCCATCCGCTGCATTGAATCCATTGACATCGCGCATCTTGATGGCAACGAAACCGTCGGCTCAAAAGTCTGCTTTGTCGATGGCAAACCACTTAAATCCGAATACCGCCGTTTCCAAATCAAGACAGTCCCCGGGGGCAATGATGATTATGCCTCCATCCGTGAAGTCGTCTCCCGCCGTTACCGCGATGCAGGCCAAGGCAACGAACTTTACCCCGATGTCATCATCATCGATGGCGGCATCGGCCAACTCCACGCAGCAATGCAAGTGTTCGATCAACTCGACATCAAACCCCCGATGGTGATTTCATTAGCCAAAAAAGAGGAATTGATTTACACGCAATTTCAAGACGGTCCCATCAAACTCGGGCGCAATAATGTGGGCTTGAAAGTTTGCCAAGCAATCCGTGATGAAGCTCACCGCTTTGCACAGCATTACCATCACATCCTGCGAAAAAAACGAGTATTAGGGCAGTGATCCCGCCCCCGGAAGTTACGGTCTAAAACTAGGGCAAACACATGTCGCGTAAATGGTCTTGGCGAGTCGTGTTGTGTCAACACGGAATTGACCGACGGTCAAAATGTTGCGATAAAAGTACTTTGCTCACTGATTTAACAGTTGACCGACGGTCAAAATCGGGCTGACACAGCCTAGCTCGCCAAGACAGGGGCTGTATGCGTTTGCCCTAGGTCTAAAAAAGCCACGCTGTAAGCGGTGTAAGTTTTGCTATAATGCAAAACCGATAATGGGAAGATGGGGATTTTGAGATTCGATGAGAGTAGCCTTGCCCCTGATAATTTGCTTGTTTTTGTTACCTGCCATGGCATCAGCCAAGGTGGAGATGTCTATTGGTTCATCTGTCGGTCCCGTTAGAAATAATAGTTTTAACGCGTTTGGTAACAATGTGCGTAAGGCGTTGATGGAGCAGGCTATCACAGTCGGGGATATAGAACGAGAGCCCGGTGCTTATCGTCGGGTGTCTCGTGTGATGCAAGGGCAACTGCTCGTGACATCATTTTCTTGCTGGTCTGGCGTGATGCAACCGCCTGCTCCCTTCTCCGGTGAGCGTGGCAATCGACTTTATTTTTGCTTGCGAATCGTAGGTAATGGGAAAAGGTTTTGTTTGTCCAATCTTACTTTTATGCTTGAGAGTCAAGACGCGATGGGAGTCTTAAGCAGCGAGGGAAACTATGCTGGCACAAACTATAGTCCGCATCGTGTTGGGATTGATTACGGGCCGGATCGTAAACGGGACACAGAAGATGATGTGATTTTTGATAAACGGCAGCCCGGTAGTGTCGAAGTGGACGAAATCCTCTACACCGGTCTAGGGATTGGCATACATGCGACTGCTCCCAGAGTCACTGCCAGCAAACGCGCTAAGGCCATTGAACAGCTCATGAATGGTCTGATGGGGACTCATAGCAACTATGATTTAAAAATGACATACACGCTGTTGGATGATGATAATCTAACGGTTCTTGCTTCTGCTAGTGATACAGTTCGCGTTTTTCCTCAGCCGGATCATGTCCAGATTGGCCCTGTGCCTGAAAGTCCTTGGCCGCTATTTGTCGGTGCTGGAGCAGGGCTTGGATTGATCCTTCTTGTTGCAGGCACACGCCAGATGATCCGGCGATACCGTCACCGTGTTTTGAGCATGACACCTTTGCCTGATGAAGAATTGGTGTAACCCTTGGGTTGTGCGCCTTGACGACTAAACCCCCTATAAAATAATTGCTGATAAAACATTGTTTGTTCGTGGGAATGATTTGCCCACCAAGCGGGTTATACAGTGAACAGTAGATGATTTCTAAAACGATTTACGAGGATAAATATTGATGTCCACCAATGACCCTAAAGATATGCAGACAGCCGTATTGGATCGATATAAGCAAGGCGCCCGTGAGGTAGAGCCTGCACTGTGTTGCCCGATTACAAATTATGACCGCAAGTATTTGGATATTCTGCCTCAGGAAATTTTGGATAAAGACTACGGCTGCGGCGATCCGTCTCAATATGTCAATCCAGGAGACACTGTCATTGATCTAGGCTCGGATGCGGGCAAGATATGCTACATCCTTTCCCAAATGGTCGGTGAGCAAGGCAAGGTCATTGGCGTGGATTTTAATGACGAAATGCTCGACCTTGCACGCAAATACCAGGACGACATTGCCAAACAAATTGGATACCACAACACGCACTTTGTCAAAGCCCGTATTCAGGATATGGCACTGGATTTAGATCGCGTGCAAAGCTGGCTTCAAAAGCACCCGATTAACAATGTCGATGATGTGATGGCATACGAAGTCTACTGTGATCAATTGCGTCGTGACGAACCTCTGATTGCGGCTAATACAGTCGATGCGATTGTTTCTAACTGTGTTCTAAATCTTGTGGACGCCAACCTCAAAGCCCAACTTTTCAAAGACATGTTCCGAGTCCTCAAAAATGGTGGCCGTGCTGTGATTAGCGATATTGTCTGCGATGAAACGCCTTCAACGGAAATGATCAACGATCCAGACCTCTGGTCAGGTTGCATCTCCGGAGCATTCCGTGAAGACCTGTTCCTGAAAATGTTCCTTGATGCAGGCTTCCATGGTGTGGAAATCCTCTCACGCGCTCAAGACCCCTGGCATACCATCAACGGCATCGAATTCCGATCCATGACCGTCCGTGCTTACAAGGGTAAAGAAGGCCCTTGCTTAGACCGTAACCAAGCAGTCGTTTACAAAGGCCCTTGGTCCCAAGTTAAAGACGATGATGGACACACCCTCTTTCGCGGACAGCGGATGGCAGTGTGTGAAAAAACCTTTAATCTCTATACCAATCCGACCGGCCCATATGCACAGGACATTGTGGGAATTGAACCTCACACCACCATCCCACTCGACGATGCGACACCGTTTAACTGTCGCGCTAATGCAACGCGATCAGTCCGTGAGCAAAAGGGCGAAGATTATACCCCGACCATTGCACATGAAAGTGAATCATGCTGCGAAGGTGGCGACTGCTGTTAATGGATTTTCCTGTCGTCAATTGATGAATTCAAAACCCTCGCAACGATTAGCGTGATAACAATCAATAAGGCCAATAGCTGCGACATCACGTGTCGCTGGTGTCTTTGTGGTAAAAACTCACCCCATGATGCTGTCACCCGGATCGATAGTTTGTTCTTGTTCTCGTGAGATATCGGGCATTAGCTCTGCACGGGGCAACGGATCATCTAGTTGATCCATCCAGCCGTTAAGCAGGTTGGCAAGTTTATTTTGCAAGGGGGCGACCTTCGGATGGTTCGCATAATTGCGTGTCTCATGCGGGTCTTCAATCATGTCATACAGTTCAGGCTTGTCCCCTATATTGTGGATGAATTTATGTGTGTTGGTCCGCACCATTCGATGATAAAATCCTTGTCCTGATGACCCGTCGTATGCTGCAAAAATCGTTTTGCGTGGACGATTGTTAGGATGCCCGTTTGCCAGTGGCAGCAAACTTTTTTCCGTAGAGTCTGTGATAGGCTCGCTGCCTGCTTGTTCGAGAATGGCTGCGGTCAGATCCAAATGATCGGTCATTTCGGTGACGCGTCTCGCGGTCTTTTGTCCGGGTGTTTTAATGAGCAAGGGGACGTGGATGGATTCTTCGTAGAGACACATTTTTTGAAACAGGCGGTGGCTGCCGAGCATTTCGCCATGGTCTGAGGTAAAGACGATGAGGGTGTCGTCGTAGAGTCCTTTGTCTTTGAGTGCTTTGACGATCTGTCCGACACAGTCGTCGAGCATGCTGGTCATTCCCATGTACATGGCCCAGACGTGAGCCCAGTGTTCTGTGGGGACGTGAGCTCCTAATTGCCCTGCGGTGTTTGCAAGCTGCATTGCGGGCATGCCTTGATACCATTTTCCCACGGTGGCGGGCATGGAGACATTGTCGGGATGATATTTGTGAGCCCATTTACGTGGGGCCCATAGGGGTGGGTGGGGCAACCAGAACATGCCATA
>JAESSU010000387.1 GCA_016763955.1 Phycisphaeraceae bacterium
AAAACCAAAATGGGCGCAAACGACGCGAGTGCCCTGGAGACGTATCTGCGTCCCGAGACCTGTCAGGCGATATTCGTCAATTTCAAAGAGATCTACGGATCGGCACGAATGAAGGTACCGTTTGGTATAGCTCAGATCGGCAAAGCATTTCGAAACGAAATTAATCCACGCAACTTTATATTCCGAAGCCGCGAGTTTGAACAGATGGAAATCGAGTTCTTCATCCATCCCGATGATGCCAACGACTGGTACGCTTACTGGCGTGAACTTCGCTACCAATGGTGGCAAAAAGTCGGCTTAGCTGGAGACAACTTGATCCTCCGTGAACATGACCGCGATGAACTGGCTCACTATGCAAAAACAGGCGCAGGCGTTTGCGATATTGAGTACCGATTCCCGTTCACCTCACCAGGCTACGGCGAACTTGAAGGTGTGGCACATCGCAGTAACTTCGATCTCACTGCACATGCCAATGCCTGTGGCAAGGGCGATAAAATGCGCTACTTCGACCAAGAGAGAAAGGAACATTATTTCCCCCATGTCATCGAACCCTCAGCCGGTGCTGACCGAGGGACATTGGCCCTACTTTGTGAAGCCTACACGCCCACCCCTGACCGTAAGGGTGCTAGCGCGATTATGAAATTCACCCCACGCATGGCTCCGATTAAAGCGGGCATTTTCCCACTGGTCAACAAAGAAGGCATGCCAGAGATTGCCCAGAAGTTGTACATGCAATTGCGTGAAAAACACGTTGTCCAACTCGATGTCAAACAGAACATCGGCAAACGCTATGCCCGCATGGACGAAGCAGGAACCCCCTACTGCATCACCATCGATGGCGACACTGCTGGCAACCAGTCCGTCACCATCCGTGACCGCGATACCCTAGAGCAAACCCGCATTGCACTAGATCAAGTGGGCAAATTCCTTGATGACAAAATCAACGCCTAATCATCAAATATCAAATCATAAAAAACTGCACGCCAATCGACGTGCAGTTTTTTTATGCTCACACTTTTTGACCGGATATCGCAACAACACCAACAAAATTACGCAACGACATTAGTCATCAACGATCAGTCGCTTTAGTTCACGCATGGCTGAGAGGTCTCGCTGTTGCCCCATACGATGATAGTGCATGATCAAATTATTGATTAAACGCTCAATCCACTGGCGATGTGTTGCAGGCTCAAATAAATCATCTGCTTCATCACTAACGCGGTGGCCTGTAACGGTTTGAACAATTTCAATCGCCTGGTCATCAGTAAGAACCCGTCCGTGATTAAAAGGGTCCACAAGTAAAATATCCGTGTCCATCTCAAGGGCAACTAAGAAATGTCCAGGCGTGTTAATGCCCACCACCTGTAACCCCAAATCATGAGCAGTGATGACATAAATCAAGCTCAACGTAATGGGGATTCCCTTTCGCGTTTGAAGCACTTGCGACAAATAACTATTCGCGGGGTCATCGTAATGTTTGGCATTGCCTTGATATTGCATCTGGTCGAACATGACATCATGCAGATGTGCAACTAATGCTCGCGGGTCTTGTGAATAACATTGTGCTTGAACGGTTTCACAAATACTCTGCATTTGCTCAAGAATCACTTGAGGCGGGGTTTGCGGATCACCATGCATGGAGATTGCAATCGCAGCTTGCAACAAGCCATCCATCGTATCCATATGTTCCAACGCTTCGATAAAGTAGTTGTAAACCGGGCGACTACAAAACAGGGGCGGCAAAGGATACATGAATCATTTCCAGCTAGAAGCTTGCTCACCTAATTGCTATCCATAACAGTTTGGTGCGTTAGCCATTGCCATGATTGTAGACACGAACCCTCACAAGAAAAGCACTATTAAAAAAAATATCCCTAGCAAGCTCCTTGGTCAATGAGTGATGTTAGCGAAACACTAAACGCAATGGCCAATGATCCGTTTGAAATAATGACACAGATAGGTTTGATCAACGGTCAACTTCGTGCTCGTTGGATTGTCTGACTAGACAATGACAAAGCCTTAGTTTTTCTTAAAAGTCAGCTCCATCCAGAACTCTTCACAGAACAAGCCTCCATATCCCTCTGTTAGAGACAGGCCTGATCTCGGTTTTTTGCCTCGATGACGAGCGATGTTAAAAAGCAGCTTGCCATCTTTCGTGTGACCGATTTCTTTTAGAGGCACCGCAATTTCACAGACCCAACCTTTTCCGGGGGTAATTTTGCTTTGTGTCTGCCAATCAATGTTCCAACCTCGCCCGGATCCGCCGCCGTAAATATCGGTCTTGCTCGCACCGACATTGGTCAGCAGTTGTGCAAACGTGCCTTTGCCTTGATCAATACCTTTAAGGAAAAATTCAACCGAGGTGTCATTGTTCCATAGTGGGCCATCTTTAAGCCCCTTCTTGATGATAATGGCATCTGTGTCGGGTTCTTCACAGGTAATGCCCAGGTAGATATTATTCTCGTCATACAGAAAACGGACTTCTGTTTTCTGGCTAGCAGGTTTGGCTAAAAACTTACCTTTAAAATCCATAAAATCTGCAAAGTCGTCGATGACATTGGCGTTTGCCCAATCTTTGTCATCTAGCACGCCATCGATTTTCACTGGGCTTGTGGATGGGGTCACGGTTGCATATCGTTTACGATTTTGCTTGGTGATGTAATCGTGATCCACATTTAAAAACCCTTGCAGATCGGTGTCCGCAAGCAGGCGTTGCATATCGTTTACCCAAGATTCATAAAGCAAAATGTAGAGACGGGCATATCTTTTTGCTTTGAGACATTGTTGCCCAGCATCGAGGAATTTTTGGTACACCGCCATTTGTACCCCGTCACCTTTAAGTTGAGCAGCATTTTTTTCAGCAGCTTTTAACTGGATTTTAAGATCATCAGTAAAGGCTTTGGGCACAACCGAGTTGCCCGCAACAACCTTCACATCAGCGGAAGCCAAAAACGTTCGCAGTCCATAGGGCTTAAGGGTGATTTCACCAAGACGTACTTGAGAACCGCTGATCAAATCTTTCACCGAACTATTTTTAGAAAGTGTTACGGTAAATTTCACTTCAACAGGCAAGCGATTTAGGACATAGAAATAATTCTTGCCATCAACCACTTTTTGTCGTACTCGCACGGGGTCTTCAATGCCTTTGATATTGTCGAACCTCACTGCGGGGAGCGTTCGAAAGGCTTGTGAAAAACGACCAAGCTGATCTTCAATGCCCAGTGTGCCAATGGCAAAGCCGCCTTTGGTAATCGTCACTGCATCGAGATTGTTCAAAGCTGCAACATAATTTTCAAGTGCATAAAAGGTGTTGGTGTTCACAGCGGAACATCGCCAACTACCCTCTTTGGTCTTGGGGAGAATTTTAGAGAGTTCCTTCATTGGAGCTGAGCCGCCAATCGAGTCCTCAAAATAGGCATCGAAAAACACCGCTGAGACCTGTGGAAGCTTTTGGTAGACCTGGGCAATTTCAGGAATAAGATTGTGAGATCGAAGGCCTTCGACTCCCATTTTAGATCCATGCATACGCCGATAATGCTGCAAGTCATTGGTTCGCTTCACCGTTAGAATCTCAATCGCAGGATTATTTACAAACAAATCAAGGTCTATCCCAGTTTCCCGCAATAGATCATTCTTGGAAAATCCTGAGGTCCGGTACTGAGCACTTGAGGTCGCAATAATTTTATTACTGTCCGGACAAAAGACCGAAAGCTTTGCATCTTTTCTTTTGGCGGTCACGATATTGGCAAGGTCTGCATAGTATTGATAGAGCATTTTACATCGCCAGGAGATCCATTGATCCCAGGCATTATCAACAAGCCATTGATAGCTTTTTGCAAACCGATAAGTATCTTTCACGTCATAAGGCGGGATCACGATACCGGAGTCTTTTTGAAAGCGCGTTAGGTTAATATCGTTATAGCCTCCTTGGAGCGTTCCAAGTCTGAAAAGGCCTGTACTTTTTGCAATAAGCGATATGCCAGAAAAAGCGGGACTATCACCGTAACGATCCATGATTTCTTGAACTATTTTTTTGACTGCATCTTGAACCCGTGGGTCGAGATTGTTGTACCGGGTTTCTTTGACGTTCCAAGGGGTGGTGAGTTGAAGATGGTTGTCATAGCGCATGTTGGCAATGGTTTCTTCACCCTTAAAAACACGGTGTTCATCGATCAAAGCAATATTATCCAACGATTCGAGGCGACTGATATTCATGTCTGCCTGAAATTTC
>JAESSU010000388.1 GCA_016763955.1 Phycisphaeraceae bacterium
TAACAGGAGCCAGAGGCCATGTTCTAACCGAAACGTAGCAAAAAGCAAATATAAAGCTCATCTTTTATTTGCTTATTGCTTAAGCATTACGAGTGAGATGCTAAAAAAAAGTGCACTGGTTTTGCGTTAGTTTTATCGTCAGAACCCAGTGAGTTCCAATAAAATATCCATCAATTGCCAAATTGGTGGGATTTAGGACCATGATTGAGTCATTATCGGACGTACGTCAAGTTCTCGTTTTGAGGTCTAATACGGACTTTGTCAGGCGATAATAAAAATAAATTTTAACTAAAGTTCAAGCTCGGTATCCGCAGAATGCTAGCTGGTGACCTGTTTGAACGGTCTATATATGGGGGTCACAGTTGCAGGGGCTAATGTTGCTTGGCGTGCCGATATTAAGTCCCTTGTAAGGATGCGGTGAACTGGCAAAGTTTTTTGCCAATGGCCTTGAGTCGTTTGGGGTTAAGGCGTGAGCTTGGCCCGGTGACCCAGATCGCGGCACAGGGTTGGCGTGAAGCATCAAGGATCGCTCCGCCAACGCAACTCATCCCTTCGAGACTTTCATCACAGTCTGTGGCATAGCCCTCTTTACGAGTTTGCTCTAGTTGAATTTTGAGCTTGTTGATTTGCGTGATGGTGCGGGGGGTATGCTTCGTAAATTTCATGGATTTGAGTCGTTTTTGTAACGGCTCATCGGGCATCGCTGCGAGCATCGCTTTGCCGGGGGCGGTACTGTGCAGGTCGAAGCGGATTCCAATTTGAACGCAGACTTTTACGGGTTGGTTTGATAGGACTTGGTGGATCACCGTGCCGTAGTTTTCGGTTAGAACGCCAAGTAATGTTGTTTCATCCGACTCGTCACGCAATGCCTGCAAGACAGGGATGGCTTGGTCTAACAAAGTCCCACCATCAGCCTGAGCTAGTCCGAGTACGAGTAATTTTCGTGTGAGTTGATATTGGCGTGTGGGGCCATCCATGGTGACATAGCCCTGATCTTCTAAGGTGGCAATAATCCGGTAAATACTATTCATCGGGAAGCCCAAGTCCTCAGCAGCTTGGGAGAGCGTTCGTCCCGATGGATGGGATGACAGGTATTCTAGCACGGTCATGCCCCGCGAGAGATTGGGAATGTGATACCGAGTTTTATCGCGTTTGGTCATAAGGATATTTTAACATGCTGTGGATTGAGGCACATCTTCTTGCATCAATTATAGATGAGATGATGCAGGGTCGTTGTGCTTAAGATAAGCCACAAGATCGTCAGGCATCGGCCAAGTTAGCGTGACATGATCAGTAGCTAGCTGCTTACGCAATTGATCTGTTGGCAAGGTACGCAGCGAAGAGGCAGTCTCGATGGCCAACGCAACGGCGGTGCCTGCGGCTTGGCCTAACTGCATCATGGTGCGTGAAAGCCGGCAACTTGATGCAGCAAGCGAACTAAATCCTGACGCACGGCAAGCAATTAACAAATTCACTGTCCCCACAGGCAACAAGCAACGCAACGGGATGCCACACGGATGAGCAAGTTCAGCACATCCCACAGTACAATGTCTGCCATGCGTATCCATCGCATGATCCGCAATGGCAATGACGTCTGGATGTTTTTGTTTATTCACATCATTCCGCAGATCGCGTTCTGTGAGCATGTATTCACAGACCACGCGATTCGTCTCGCGGACACCAAGTCCTGGCGCGGTGTATAACATTTTGTAGTGTTGAAATTCTTCGTGATTCGATTGGACATGATGCCAATGAGCTTGCACTCGGCGTTTGCACTCTTGATATGCCTTGGCGTATCCCAACTCAAGAAACGCTTGGCCTTGTATCGTCGGGAGCATGTTCACATTAAAATCCCCGTTGGGATATTGTACGAAACAGGTGCCACTGAAACGATCTTGCCACCAGCAGGTTGATGGTGTTCCGTTTGGTAATGGCTCAATGCCCGGTGTTGTTGTGGGGGTAATGCGATAGATTAGAGTCACGCCATTGATTTGTTTTGTGGCGTGCTGGGGCGCACTAGGTTCGTCATAGCGATTTTGTGGATCTTCCCCGCAATGTAATTCACAACCCGCAGCATTGCAGAGTACGCCGTCTGCCGTGCCGTCCACAAAATACTTCCCATGGATCAAAGAACCATCATCAAGCGTCAGATGCGTGATGTTTTGATCTTGGGTGTGAACCTCTTTAAAAGTCGTGTTCAAACGCAGATCACATTGGCCGGATTGTTCTAACAAAGACACCATTGCTTGATGCATCGTTGTCGGTTCAAAGACTAGGCCATGCCACTGTTTGCGGCAGCGTTGGCTGTCATGACTTAGGCCCTTCGTGCCATGACGTTGTAAGGTATCTAGGTAGGTTAGCGAAGGATCAATCAGATGTTCGCCACCGGGAAACGGCTTGGCTTCCTTTGTCGGATCATGCCAAAGACAGTGGCGGCCAAAACCGTGAATTCCAATGTCCTGAGGATGATTCATGCAAAAGTGACAATACAAATCAAAAGGAATGCCTGTCCCGCCAGCCCCAGTTTCCCAACTGTTCACACCACCACGAACAGCATTGCCACCTAGTGTGTCGGACTCTTCAATCAGGCAAACTGACAGCCCCAAGCGTGTGCCAGCTAATGCAGCGGCATATCCGCCGGAGCCGCCGCCCACGACCACCAGGTCATAGCTACTGTTTATCGTGTCGTTCATAAAATCATTCTTGCTTATCGCGGGGCCGAATCAAGTATTACATCGGGATAATTTCTTGGACCAATGGCTGAAGCGTAACCTCAGGCACAACCAAATGGGCAGGCATGGTGCAAAGGTGGGTTACCAGTTCTCCAATTTCATCGCCTTGAATACATTTGTCGCGAATGCTCGGATCATCCGTTGCAGGATGTCCCTGAATGTCCGCAGCTGCTACGAAATTTGTGGCACCCCAATAAGGCGTCACAGTGGTCACACGCACATCAAATTCACGCAACTCTGTATGCAGGCATCGACCGAACTGTACGAGACCGGCCTTGGCTGCAGAGTAGGGACCCCAGCCCGGCCAAGCATGCGTCGCGCAACCGCTGGAAATATTGAGAATGATCCCACTGCGTTGTTGTTTCATGATCGGCACGACGCGACGACATCCAAACAATGCGCTCGTGAGATTCAAGGAAATGGATTGCATGATCTGCGTGTCATTTTGCTCGTCAATCGGAGCAATGTGAATCCCGCCGCCCGCATTATTCACCAAAATGTCAATGCTCGAAGATTGTTTCGTCACAGCGGCAATCAAACGATCCCAATCCTCTGGCAAAGTCGCGTCCGCAACAACGTATTGCCCGCCTAACTCAGAAGAGGCCGCCTGCAATTCCGTCTCACTGCGCCCGGTGAGCCAGACATGGGCTCCTTGTTTAGCGAGTTGTCGAGCAATTCCTAGACCAAAACCACGTGATGCGCCAGTGATGATTGCCGTCTTGCCTTTGAGCTGATTTGATGTGTCGGTTCCCATGTTTTAAAACTCCATTTTGGATTGCTTGTTTAATTAAAAGTGCAAAGAAAAACCCATGTTTTTCAGATAAGCATGATTTTTGTTGAATGCGGTGGCGCGATGCCTTTTTGTGTAAAATTTATATTTCAAATTTATTTTATATTTCAATTGTACTTCTGCCTCGCTTTGAGATCAAGTGTTATCTGAATTTTTGTTAAAAAAGGACTGTGAGATAGCGACGGCACAACGGGGCGTTGATCCGTGCATAGGCATGTTGAACGGATTTAAAGTCTCTGCTTAGCGACCGTCCCAAGGAGATAATGCGCTCTGTGAGATGGGCGTAACACCTTGGGGTAATGCAATGGGCCCTTGCAAAATCGGATCATCCGTTTGTTTTTGCCAGTCGGCAAGCTTCTGCTGCATCTCTTGGATTATCGAAGCGTAAGCAGGATCATCAATTAGGTTATGGGCTTCTTGTGGATCCGATGCTAGGTCATAGAACCGTTTGGAGCCTTGCTGAGTTTTAAGCCAGCCGTTATTAATCATGGCCGTTTTGCTTGGACTGTCATCACAGTTCGCCGCAATGACCGTTGGATAATCGTGATAGGCTTGAATGTATTTGTACCGCTGTGTTCGGACTGCTCGTAACGGTTCATAGGCGGCATGGTAAGTTTGTTCTGCAAAAATCGCATCACGAGGCGGTGTTGCATTTGAGTCTTTAAGCAGCGGTAAAAACGAATGGCCTTCAAGCCAGCTAGGTTGCGGGATATCCAGTAATTCACAAAGGGTCGGATACCAATCGATCTGGCTTAACAATGCCTCGCAGGTTATGCCTCCAGTAAGTACCGACCCCAGCGGTCCGCGCATGATCATGGCAACGCCAATCCCGTTATCGCATAGCGTTCCTTTCATGTCCGGTATCGCAGGGCCGTGGTCTGTGGTGTAAATCACCACGGTCTTTTCAGCTAGGCCTGCTTGATCAAGGGCTTGCAAAATTTTCCCGATCCGTTGGTCCAGAGATCGAGCAGACCGTTTGAAATCCTGCCAGTCATTTTTTACATCTTCAAGATCAGCCATTGATGCAGGGGGTGTGATGTCTTGCGTAAAGGGTTGGGCGGGGACGTCATCGGACGCATAGAAGTTGATGTTGTCTCGGCCCGGCGTGCGGTGAGCTTCCATGAAACCGACATCCAGAAAAAACGGAGCGTCGTCGTCTTTGTACTGCTCAATCAAGTCGATGGCATGTTTTTCAGCTTCACGGAAATCTGGGTTGATTACGTCATAACCCATGGGGTCGGTGGGATAGAGACTAAAGATGCCGACATGGGCGGTGTGGTAGCCGTGGGATTTAAGATGCGCAGCAAGGTGCCTTTGCGGATACAGCAATTCAAAGCCTCGGCCTGTATTGCCCAGTAAGCCTGTTTGATGCGGATACTGCCCGGTGAGCAGGGCGGCCCGGCTTGGTGAACAGATCGGTGCTAGGCTAAACATTTGTGTCATCCGAACGCCTTGTGAGGCTAATTGGTCAATCGCTGGCGTGTGAACATCCTCGCCATAGCAGCCTAGCCAGCGGCCTGTGTCATGTGAATTTAGATAAATAACATTCAGTTTTTTGTCAGACATTTATGGCGCTCCAGACAAGAAAATAGCTTTGATGACGCATGTGTAAAGGTTCAAAAGTTCATTGAATGTTATACACATTGTCAATGACCTTGTCCTGTTATTTGTGTAAACGGTCGTGATGGCGCAGTGTTTTATGGGGTTTGCCATGACAGCTTAACGATCAGAATGACTGCTTAAAAACATCTAGATTGTGATGCTCCGTTGGAGCTATAAATAGCTTATCAATAGGAACCGATGTTATTTTGAAAGTCCATCAGCCATGACCACGCAAATGATTGAAAATGTTAACCAGCTAGAAGATGTACTGAGTTGTCCGACTCCGGCGGTGATTGATGCCCTGTCAAAAATTGAAGGGGACTTGATCGTGTTAGGCGCGGCGGGCAAGATGGGGCCAACGCTTTGTAAAATGGCTCAGCGAGCGTTTGACCAAGTGGGCCAAGGGCAACGCGTGATCGCAGTCTCGCGGTTTAGTGATCCGGTTCTTAAAGATCGGCTCACGGGTTGGGGGATTACGACGTTAACGGGAGATTTATTAAATGGAGATTTTGTCGAGAGTTTGCCTAAGGCTGCGAACGTGATCTATATGGCTGGGATGAAGTTTGGGGCCACGGGCAATGAAAGTTTGACCTGGGCAATGAACACGCTTTTGCCTGCTCATGTGTGTCGTCATTATGCACAAAGTCGCATCGCTGCTTTTAGCACGGGCAACATCTATGGCTTAACACCTCTTCATAAGGGAGGCTCATTGGAAACGGACGCGCCCAATCCAGTGGGTGAGTATGCGATGAGCTGTTTAGGACAGCGAGCGTGTGTTTGAACATTATGCCAAGACACAGGGAACAGCTGTGTCACTGTTGCGATTGAACTATGCATGTGAGTTGCGCTATGGCGTGTTGGTGGACTTAGCTAGAAAAATATGGGATCAGCAACCAATCGATTTGACCATGGGCATGGCAAATGTGATCTGGCAAACCGATGCCAATGCGATGGCACTGCTCTCATTGGCGCACGCGTCCAATGTGCCGTTTGCAATTAATCTTGCAGGCCCAGAACAAATCTCCATCGAGCGCGTTTGCATTGCTTTAGGCCAACGTCTTGATCGCAAGCCAGTCTTCACCCCCGGCTCCTCCGAACCCCCGGAAGCCCCGGAAGCCCCGGAAGCCTCGAAAATGTCGGGAGTCATGCCATTCTAAGTAACGGTCAAAAAGCACACACGCTTTTTGGTTATCCACAAACATCATTGACCACCATGCTTAATTACATCGCTCACTGGATTAGTCAAGGCGGTGAACTGCTTGCAAAGCCCACGAAATTCGAGGTGATTGATGGCAAATTCTAAAATGGATCCAGCGATTAAGGCTGTACTTGATCGAGGTGTTGCCATCCCCGCTCAGCCGCTGGCCTTAAATGTGAATCGTAAACTTGATGAACGCAGGCAACTCGCGCTAAGTAGATATTACATTGCCTCAGGTGTCGGGGGCTTAGCAGTGGGGGTGCATACCACGCAGTTTGAAATTCGTAATCCTGAGATTGGTTTGTTTAAGCCGGTCTTGCAGTTAGCTGCCCAGGAAATGGACACCGCAGATCACCAACGTGATGTCCCATTGCTGCGTCTTGCGGGCATCGTGGGTAAAACAAAGCAGGCTGTTAGCGAGGCTTCACTGCTTGCGGAGCTAGGCTATCATGCGGGTTTACTTTCTCTTGCGGCGATGAAAGATGTGAATGAAGACCAGCTCATCACACACTGTCAGCAGGTTGCTTCGGTGATTCCGATGGTGGGATTTTATCTGCAAGCAGCAGTGGGCGGCGGTCATTTGTCTTACAGCTTTTGGCGACGTTTTGCTGAAATTGAAAATGTCGTAGCCATCAAGATGGCTCCCTTTAATCGCTATCAAACTGTGGATGTGATCCGTGCGGTGGCTGAATCAGGACGCGAAGATATAGCCCTGTACACAGGCAATGATGACAACATTGTCATGGATTTGTTGACGCCTCATTGCTTTACTGTTGAAGGCAAAAAAGTGACACGACGAGTGGTCGGTGGTTTGCTAGGGCATTGGTCGGTTTGGACGCAAAAGGCAGTGACGTTATTAGCAGAATGTCAGCAGATTGCAGCTAGTGGGGAAGCTGTGCCTGTTGAAATGATCCAACGCTCAATTCAAGTCACGGATAGTAATGCCGCGTTTTTTGATGCCGCAAATCACTATCAAGGTGTGATTGCAGGTTTGCATCAAGTGCTCCATCGACAAGGCTTACTTGAAGGTATTTGGTGTCTTGATCCCAATGAAACATTAGGCCCAGGCCAAGCTGCGCAGATTGATCGTGTTGATGAGGCTTATCCGCATTTAAATGATGATGCGTTTGTTGCTGAGCATCTTGATCAATGGTTAGCCGGATGAATACAACAGATAACCAACTCGTTTCGTATCAGGAAATCCTCGCAGCACAGCAGGCAATCCGTGATCGAATTGTCTACACGCCATGTCCGCGATCCTATTTATTGTCTGAACATCTTGGTTGTAATGTTTATTGTAAGCTCGACTACTTGCAGCACACTGGCAGCTTCAAGGAACGTGGCGTCGCGAACGCGCTGATCCATCTGGATCAGAGGCATCGCAATCGTGGTGTGATCGCAGCTTCAGCAGGAAATCATGCTTTGGCGTTAGCCTATCACGGGAAGCAAATGCAGATTCCGGTTACTGTGGTGATGCCTGTTTTTGCGCCCTTAATTAAAGTGGACACATGCAGGCGATTAGGCGCTGAGATTGTGCAACATGGCGCGTCATTTGACCAAGCGGTTGAACATGCCAAACAACTCTGTAAGTAGCAGCTAACGTACATTCACGGTTTTAATAATCGTCATGTGATTGCCGGCCAGGGCACATTGGGATTAGAAATCATTGAGCAGGTGCCTGACGTGGATGCTGTGATCGTGCCTGTGGGCGGTGGCGGATTGATTGCAGGTGTTGGGGCGGCGGTTAAAACATTACGCCCCGCTGCGCAGATCATTGGCGTGGAGCCTGCGCGGATGCCGTTGTGAAGTCAATCACTTGCTGCGGGCAAACCGGTGTCCATGCCCAGCGTTCCGACACTCGCTGACGGGTTGGCGGTAGGATGTATGGGACAGTTGTCATTTGCGATGGCTGCCTTGCACGTAGACCGCGTGGTGAGTGTGGATGAGTCGGACTTAGCGCTGGCGATTTTGCGTTTGCTCGAGTTAGAAAAAGCGGTGATCGAAGGGGCTGCTACGTCATCACTTGCTGCTTTACTTGGCGGGAAACTGCCTGATTTAAAGGGTAAAACTGTGGTCTTGCCTTTATGCGGTGGGAATATTGATCCGCTGGTATTAAGGCGTGTGATTGAGTTAGGCATGTCGGTGGACCAGAGGCTTTGTCGTGTGCAGGTGACCATTAGTGATCGGCCAGGGGGCTTAGCTGTTTTGACTCGGGAGTTAGCTGACAGCGGGGTAAGCGTTCAAGAGATTCGCCATGAGCGCGTTTTTGCGGGGCCGGATGTGAATCGTGTGCAAGTCCAATTGGTACTTGAAGTACGCAACGGTGAGCACTTAGAATTGTTGATTGAATCTTTGCGTAAAAAAGGTTTTAATGCCCAGCCACAAGGGCGTGATTTGGTTGATGAACTGTGAGGTAAATGATGTTGGATGTAAAAGCGAAACTAGCAGCAATGGGACGAACTTTGCCAGAGCCTGTTAAGCCCGTTGCGGTGTACGTGCCGGTGATTCAGAGTGGGGACTTGTTGGTGGTCAGTGGTCAATTGCCCATGCGTGAGGGGAAGTTGCTTGCCACGGGGGCGGTCCCTTCTGCGGCGAGTATTGATGAAGCCAATGAGGCCGCTGCGCAGTGTGCTGTGAATGTGATTGCTGCTATTGGTGCGCATTTGGCAGGGGATTGGTCGCGCGTTTTGCAGATCGTGCGTGTGGGGGTGTTTGTTCAGTCGGATGACGGTTTTGGTGGTCAGCCGCAGGTTGCCAATGGTGCCAGTGAATTATTAGGGGAAGTTTTTGGTGAGTCTGGTCGCCATGCCCGTAGTGCCGTGGGCGTGAATGCTTTGCCGCTTAACGCGAGTGTCGAAGTGGAGCTGATGGTGCGGATCAAAGAGGCAGATTAGTGATGATTAAATGAGGCTTTGCAAAGCCTTTACTCTGTGAAATGTCCAGTGAAATTTAAGGGGCTGTCTTGGATAACTGCAACCGCAAGTTATAAGAGACAGCCCCTTGTTTTATTACAGGGTCTTATGATGCGTGCCGCTTTCAAAAAA
>JAESSU010000034.1 GCA_016763955.1 Phycisphaeraceae bacterium
GGGGGCCGGGGGCCGGGGGGATTTCCATGATATGCCAGGGGAGGCCGTGTTTTTTTAGTTGTTCCATGAAGGGGACGGGGTTGTTTTGTTCCATGTTCCAGACTCCTGGGCGTTTCCACGTTTTTGTTAACATCATCATCGCGCCGATCATTGCAGGCACGCCGGTGGTGTAGCTTACTGCTTGCGCGCCGACTTCTTGGTTGCACTTAGCATGGTCGCTGACATTGTAGATGAAAACTTTTTTAGGTTTGCCATCTTTGACCCCTTCGATGAGTGTTCCGATGGAAGTCTTGCCTGTGTAACCTTGTGCAAGGCTTGCTGGATCGGGGAGCAGGCGTTTGAGTAATTCGAGGGGGACCACGGGGGTGCCGTTGTAGTCGACGGGGTCGATGCGGGTGATGCCGATATTTTGCATAACGCGCAGGTGGATGAGATATTCTTCGCCGAAGGTCATCCAAAAGCGGATGCGTTTGAGTCCCTTGATATTTTGGACGAGGGATTCTTCCTCTTCATGATAAAGCAGGAAGCTTTTACGGATACCTACTTCGGGGTAATCAAAGTCCCATGTCTGGCTAAGTGGTGGAGTCTCGATCCACTGGCCATTTTCCCAGTACTTGCCTTTTTGGGTAATCTCACGGATGTTAATTTCTGGGTTGAAGTTGGTTGCAAAGGGATGGCCGTGGTCGCCTGCATTGCAGTCGAGAATGTCGATGTAGTGAATTTCGTCAAAGAGTTCCTGCTGAGCGTAGGCACAAAAAACATTGGTCACACCCGGATCAAATCCGCTACCCAGTAATGCCATGATGCCTGCATCTTTGAAGCGATCCTGATAAGCCCACTGCCACTTGTACTCGAACTTGGCCACGTCGTGGGGCTCATAATTGGCCGCGTCCAGATAATCGACCCCTGTTGCAAGACAAGCATCCATGATGTGCAAATCCTGATAAGGCAAAGCAACATTGAGTACCAAGTCGGGCTTAATCTTTTTGATCAGCGCAATCATCTGAGGCACGTTGTCCGCATCAACCTCTGCTGTGGCAATGGATCGTCCCGTACGTTCTTTGGCAGATGCAGCAATGACATCGCATTTAGACACCGTACGACTTGCCAGTGTGATTGTTCCAAATACTTCAGGAACCTGCGCACACTTGTGTGTCACCACACGGCCTACGCCCCCTGCACCAATAATCAAAACATTGCCCATCATTCACACTCCTTGCCTAAACTTCACGAATTCTAAAGACCCAAAGAACCATTTTCGTGATTTAAGTCGTTGATCACAACTCGGTCGTTTCCTATTGGAATCAATTTGCCACCCAAGCGAGGAATCTTAGCGGGTTTTAGTGACCCGTGATAGAGGGTCAAAATAGATAAAACAAAAAAACACAATGGATATGGGCAAACATGCTGGGCATCGTCACAGACCTATTTACAATCATCACACAACACTGGGGCCAGAGGAGTATTAAGCATTGAACAAACTCAATTTGCAAGTGCAAGCCCCTATTGGATGCAATCGCGTTTAATGACGGGGGATCACGCCACTGCTATAAAGAGCTTGCATGCCTGAGACTCACAAAATTTATTTACAAGCGCATTGCACCAACGCCCTAGCTCTAGCCCTAGCAATAGTCGAAAATAGAACCTGCCCGTGCGTATAGACTATATGTTGTGGCCAACCCTTAGAGACTGCCCCGCTGGTGGTATACAGCGATGCCTCATCGCTGTGATCAGACAAAAAAAATACGTCCGATTCACATAAACAAATACAAACACGAAAGATAAAATCAACACAATTATTCTAACGCAGCCTGTTTAGGGTTGACTTGTGTCGTGCGCTACTTAATAATGGATCTCGAATATAAATATTTTGAAACTCAATACGGCACGTCATCACATTCACTCGAATGGCCGTGTGTTATCAAAAACGCCTGTACAAGGATGTACGGCACAACGGATTGCCTTATACATGGAGGTAGACACAGTGAAATTATCTGAGTCCAGAAAAGTTAGACAGTTCATTCTAGAACAAACCAAAACCCACAGGCTCATCCTGTTACTCCATTACTCTGACAACTTGACCCCCCAAGAAATCGGGCTCGTGCTAAACATCAGCGAGCCAACAGTCAGAAAACAACTCGGCCAACTCCAACAACAGATTCAACAGCAAATTCAACCGCAACTGCTCCTTGGCCAAGCAGCCTATCATGCTCAAAGTCCAGTATTAGGACTGACTGGCACAGCATAGCAAAGCACATCATTCAAACGTCACTGCTTACCACACGTAATGGGTAATGCGCAGCGCCCAACGTCCCTCTAAAGTCACACCGTTTATTTTGTGAGCTTGGCAGTTAGATTCTGAAAATCATCTTCAGACAACATGAAATAGGTCGAGTCAATCTGACCGGTATGATTATCACTTAACTCTAAGCGAAACGTCTGATTTGCAGTGGTTACGATCACCTCAATTGGCCGTGATATTTTCTTGGGCTTGGTGTACCGCTCAACACGCAGGCCAGCTAATGTGTCAAACAATGCACCTGCCTTTGCTTCGTCCAATACAGCGTTTGCCAATGTGAACTTGCCCTCTTTTTGTTCGATAATTAGTTGCTGGGCTTTGGAGATGATCTGCACCTTCTGAATCATATCGCGTCTCACATCGACAATCGTCCTAGGACGCAACTCTGCTTTGAGTTTATCTAACAACGTCTCACTAATCCTAAAGGAAAGGCCCACTGGCTTAAGCACCGCCGTATGGGTGTTGGGATCAACCTTTAAAGTAAGTGTTTGATCATCATTGCCATAGGTAATTAAATAGCCACGGTCACCTACTGGGCCTGTGGTTTGCCAACTATCAGCTTTCAATGGAGCTAATGCGTCAAGTAATTCTGCTAACGCGATGCTCTCATGTTTGTCATAGCCCTTTAGCTCCCATGCTGCATCATTGCGTGATAATTGCAGTTGCGTTCCATCGGGCAATGTCATGTCAACATGCTTTAACTCCGAGGGGGTCATCTCACTGATCGTGCGATTGCGTAGCAAGGCTACCTGACAATCGACAACTTGCTTTAACTGATCTTGCGCAACGTTGTACCCCACCGTTTCGTTGTTACGAATCACAGTGTAGTGTCCCGCTTCACCAGAATACACTTTCAACATTTCGTCGCTGGCATAGCCTGTTGCTGAAAGGATCACCGTGAGTAGCGGATCACCCGCAACGTCTAGAGACTGCACATAGGACACTGCCTTGGCATCGATAATGGCATCAAGCAATGTCTTGGTTAGCTCTTGATCCAAGCCGTATCCGGGTTTAGGATCGCCGTACCCCCAACCTTGTGGGGCTTTAACTAATTGCAGCTTCGTGTCCTTGCCATGGGCGATAAGCACCTTGGTCACATCATCAGCCACTAAGGGCGTGATGCGATCTTCACGCAGGGCATCAACGTTCTTATCAAACTTCTCAAAATCAGCTTGACTCATCTCAAAGACCACATCACCAACACCTGGCCCGTCAGAGAAAGTTGCAAAGTACCGTTCCTTTTCCAAATCCACAGGCGAACCAATCATCAAGGTCTGCTGCGAAAAAGTTTTCTCCAAAGCATCTGCAACATCAACAACTGGCAGTTGCATCGTGAGGGTCATCGCAGGTTTATCTAGGCCATAAAGACTTAAATCATCGGGTTTGTCTGCGACGAATTTGGCAATATAAATACCATTTATTGCGTTCAGTAGTTCGGTGACTTTATCTTGGGAGACCCGTCCTGTATGGTCGCCTGCCAGGGTCCATTTGCTGTCTTTTTTGACGACTTGGATGGTGCCGTTACCGTCAACTTTGGTGATCTGATTGATTTGTCCTTGGGCAGGTGCAGTTAAGCTTTTAGAACGCCATTCACTAAGCGTTTGATCAAGAATGGTTTGATGCAAATCATCCCCCACCACATACACCTGCGCGTCATCATTGAGCATCAAATACCCTCGACCGCCAACCCCTTTGCGCCCGAGCTTAAAAACCTGTTGCGGCGTATCGTCATTGAATGTCACTGTGACAGTCGCCAAAGGCGTGTCGAGATTCACATCCGCTAATGAAGGCGTGCCCTTTTTCCCAGGTGTCAGTTTCTCGGTATAACTCAAAGCCAACGCACGCTCACCAGCCTGACTCGCAGACCATGTATTGAGCTTAAATTTCACTGGCAAAATTTGTTCCCAATCACTACCAACTTTGGTAATGATGGAGGTCTTGCCCTCTTTTTCAATGGTCAACGATGCAATTTTATCTTTATCAAATCCAGCTGCATCGAGTAACCGTTGCTCAGTGGGCTCTGCGGTATTTTCATTGGGGTCCACGCCAGGATGATCTTTATCCCAAAGAAAAAAGACACCGACAATCGCGAGTAAAACGAGGAGAAATAACGTTGTTTTAAAATTCATGATTCAATTTCCTGACTGATACCCATTGGGTATGATTTTGACCGCGTCCAGAACGCTTTGGAGTCCTAAAACAAGTTCCGGGGGCCGGGGGGCCGCGTAACAAGTAACAGGACCTGTTCATTGACGATTGGTATATTCACGCAACCGGGGGCGAACCTCTATTTTCAAGACGATTTACGCACGTCGGCGTTTGAGTCCAACAGTTATGCCAATCACAAAAATCAGCAATGGCATCCCCCCAAGCACCGCCCAACGGACACCGATCATCTGTGCTTTGGTGACCTCACCAATTCGGCGAATGTCCTGACTCCGAGCACTGGCTGCAATCATCTCATCCATGTTCGATAACCAAAAAACACTGTTGATAAATAACTCTGCATTGGCTGGGAACATTGCCCCAACGATTTGCGCGGTTCCGGGGCCAAGCATGCCATAGGTAACGATCTGATCAGTAGCCCAAACAGGATCAGCAAAGACTGCGATGCGGTTATCACCTTTGCTTGCGGCAACTGCCACCGTGAACTGATCAGCGGCATCTTCTTTGCTGTACTTGGGTTTTTGATCTCGCAAATCTTTTTGAGCCCAGAGACGATTGCCCGTGGCTATGGCTAAGGGGTAAGTTGTGACCCCTTCTTTGGTTTGCAATTCAATCGGACAAGCCGATGCAAACACACCTGCATTACCCGATAAAGCTTGCGTGATAGCCAAGGCATCAGGCCAACTGCTAATTCGAAGTGTCGGGTCCCCCGTCGTTTCACGACTAGAAACCACCACTTCATTCATCACCAAACTAGCACTTTGAATCTCAATGCCCCAGTCATCTAAAACATCAGCAATCGGATCAAGCATCCCCATAGCTACCCCAGGATTAGGCCCAGCCATGAACATCACAGCATCCCCTTGTTCCATGCGTTGTTTGACCATTGCAACAATCTTCGCACCGTTGCCCGTTTGTCCCATCTGCATCATCATCGGGTTGGCAGGCTCAATGGGCGTGACCACCCACACGACACTTTGGCCGTCTTGAGGTTCCGGCGGCGGAGCAGGTTGACCAGACTGACCGGTCCGCGGATTAACGCGCCCTTGCGGGGACCAATCCTTGACTTGGAAATTCAAATTACGCAGTCGTCCAGCCACCGCTTCATACTGGCCTTGATAACCTAGAACCGGTTGACGACCGCCTTGAATAAACACCACCAATGGCTGCTGATCCATACTCATCGCAAGCAAATTGCCCGTGATTTTTTCTTCACCCAGAAACTGTAATTCAGGCTGCTGACCTTCAGGCAACTGAGTCTGTGCAGAACTAGCAGTTCGGAGCATTTCTTCCAGAGGGATCACACGAATTTGCTTCTGGCCCACGAGTACCACCGTGTTGGGCTTTGCGATTTGCTGCACCACTTTGGTGTATTCTTCACCCGCTTTAACACGGCGGAGAATGGGGAGCACTTTACCAACGTGTTCACGGGTCGCTTTGAAACTGTCGGACAATTTCAGGAGCTGTTCTTTGATGTGATTAGGTTGCTTACTGTTGCTGACCATCTTGCCAAGGTAATCGACAACCACTGCATAGATTTTTTCATCAAACTCAACAAGTAGTGCTTTAAGAACATTTAATGACCCCGAATAATCCGGGATCGCACTGCTTAGTGTCTTGTCAATTTGTTGATTAACGTCCTTAAGCTGAGTGTCATACCGAGCAAACGAGCGAATGACTTGTTCAAGAAGCTGCTTTTCTTGTCCTGGACCAAACTGCTTATTTTCAAGCAATTGGGCGATCGCTATTCTCTGTTTGGCAATATCATCTGCTAAGCGATGAGCTTCATCACGCCCTTGTTTGATCGCGTCTTCCATGGGGGTCAGCGTGGACTCGTAGCGTTTTTTGATGGTGCTATAAAACTGCTCGACACGACTTAGCTCACGAGCTGGATCAATGTGTTCAACAGTGATGTGCTTCGAGTAGTTGTCGTACTCGGTGATTAGGTCCCGCGCTTTATCAATCTCCGGTGCGTTGGAGGAGATAAGGGTGACGATCTTCACGTCCTTTTCCAATTTGCCCAGCAGCTTACTGGTCTGCTCCGACAAGCTGTAGAGGCGTGTTGCTGTTAAGTCCAATCGCAAGCGTGCGAGCCTACGGTAGGAGATGACATTAAGAATGATCACGATAGATAGGACGACAAGGACACTGATGGTGACATTGATGCCATACTTAAATCGACGCGAATTTTGTGTTTCGTTGTTTGCCATGATTATCGCCACCGTTTGCTTTCAACGAGTTTGACTGCCAAGAAGAGGAATAACACCATACCTGAGACAAAGTAGATGATTCGGGTCAGGTCTAGGATGCCTTTGCCGAAGTCTTTAAAGTGTCCATTGACGAACATAAACTGCATCGCCTGCTGCAATGCCGGCGGGATAAATGACGCACGCGAGAGCAGGAAGATGACAAAGGTAAACAAGCAGATGATAAAGACCGTGAGCATGTAGCTGATGATCTGGTTTTGGCTAATCGCTGAAGCAAACGTGCCGATGGCTAGATAGAAGCCTCCGACAAGTAGCAGGCCGATATAACCTGTGACCAATGGGCCGTAATCCGGGCTACCGAAAAATTCAAGCACGCCTACCAGTACTAAAGTTGGCACCAACAGTGTGACAAAAAACCCCATCGCACCGAGCCATTTACCAATGACCAATTGCGTATCGCTTAGCGGCGAGGTCATCAATAACTCAATGGTTCCTGAGTGAAATTCATCACTGATCAGTCGCATGCTAATGCCCGGCAACAGCAAAACCATCAACCAGACAATCCCCTCAAATGTCCGCTGCAATGATGCAGGCGCACTAGGAGCAAACTGGCTAAAAAAGAGTAATGAAGTGCCCAATGCAAACATCGCCAAGACCACATAGGCAATGGGCGAGTAGAACAGGCTTGTAATTTCGCGTTTCGCGATTGTGATGACGTGATTCATCATCGTTCCTCATGTAGGGACTAGTCACTAGCAAGTAGAAACCTAAAGTCCGAACCCACCCAAACCCACAAATAAACCAAAGGTCAATCTGCCGGATCGGGAAAAATAGTTTATGCCACAGCTTCGTTTGTAACCTGACTTTGATCCGCAGTGATTTGAATGAAGGACTGCTCAAGGCTCGCTGTTTCATTACGCATCTCACGAATGGCCCAGGCGTTGGTGACAATAGCTTGTCCCAATCGTTCACGCAGATCACCGTCATCAACCCCTAAAGCAGAACTTGCAGAAGTACTGTCTTGACTACTTCCGGGGGGGGTGGGTTTGATGATGGCTTTGGTCCAGTCGCCTTGCGCTTCAACTTGGACAGACTCGACACCCTGAACACCGCTAAAGACTTTGTTGACCGACTCGCTACTGGCTTTAACCTGCACAAGTACGCTAGCCCCTTGGCCGACTCTCTGGCGAAGCTCCGCGGGTGAACCATCTGCTTTAATTTCGCCTGCTGCAATGATGATCACGCGGTCTGCGGTCTTTTCAATTTCAGGCAAAATATGTGAGCTAAGCAAAATGGTGTGTTTGCCTTTGAGTTCTCCAATAAGCTGACGCACCGCACCGATTTGAACAGGGTCTAAACCCGATGTCGGCTCATCAAGAATCAGGACTTGAGGATCATGGAGTAAAGCTTGCGCGATCCCCACACGCTGACGGTTGCCTTTGGAAAGCTGACCCATCACGCGGGTGCGAATCTGTGACAAGCCACAACGATCCGAAACATAGTCAATGGCTTTCACACGATCCGGACGACTCATGTCCATGAGTTTGCCGCGAAAATGCAGAAACTCTTCGACACGCATTTCCAAATACAACGGCGTGGATTCAGGAAGATAACCAATTTGACGGCGGGCCTTGTCGGACTCTTTAAGTGAATCAAATCCAGCGATGGTCGCCAAACCAGATGTCGGAGGCAAGTAGCCGGTGAGCATGCGAAGCGTGGTGGATTTTCCCGCCCCGTTAGGGCCTAAAAAGCCGACGATCTGGCCTTTAGGGACATCAAAGCTAATGTCGTTGACCGCCCGGGTGGGCCCATACCATTTCACTAGATTTTGCACGTGAATCATCAATTATCCCTCAGTAAAATAGTCCTGGCTCAGCTTTGGCAAGTTGGTAAAGGAGCTTGCCATACAATGCTGCCGGACAGATGGTTTACCTCACAGGCTCACATCCGTCAAGGCAATAGCTTCACGAAACAGGGCAAACACATGCCCCCTGTCTTTGCGAGCGAAACTGTGTCAGCCCGATTTGGA
>JAESSU010000389.1 GCA_016763955.1 Phycisphaeraceae bacterium
GACTCGACGATTCCTTAGCTTCTTTAGTGACAGTAAGAGTCGCTGTGTCTTCGATACGAACGGTGGGCATGGGATGGGTATGCAATGGATCAAGGGCAGTGTGTTGTTTGGCCCAGCGGATACTAATCAGCAAATAGGCCGCTAGCAATGCCAGCAGCGTCATCCCAATCACAAAGGTAATCTTAGCCTCAGGGCCATACAAAACCCATGCGCCATAACAGATACTGACTAGCAAAACATCGCAGCCGATTTTCACCCAGCCTTGACGTTTAAGTATGAATTTATCTGCTGGCAAGACGACCAAGACACACCCTAAGCCGAAAATCAAACCGGTGTCCGCGATGACGGAGCCCACCGCGTTACCCAATGCTAGGCCTGCATTGCCCGACCATGCTGCCATGACCGAAACCGCAGCTTCAGGGCTCGTGGTTCCTAGCGAGACAAGGGTCGCGCCGACGATCACTTTGGGAATGCCCATGCGAGATGCTAGCCCCGCAGCACCATCGACAAGCCAATCTGCACCGCGGATCAGTGTCCAAACGCTGCCAATGGCAATGAGAATCAACATGACCTGAGGCATGATTTCAAACGGAGCTAAGGGAATAAGATGTTCCATGAAGTCTTTGTGTCTCTTTGTGATTTTTTGTAACTAAAGTTAATCAATTTAAGGCAAATAAATTGCAGTACATCCGGGCGCTTCACCAATACTCACGCGCACTAGGGTAATATGAGCAGGCAGACGCGAGGCAATCTCAGAACCAATCCACCGAGCAACACGCTCCGCTGAAGGATTCACACACAAATTCCCCTGCTCATCGGCAAACGGCGGCACATCATTAAGATGACGGTTATGCACCGACGCTAACAACGTATCAAGCCAATCTTCGAGAATGTGAAAGTCCATCACCGTATCAATTTCATCAAGCTCAGCAGCTTGTACCGTCACCGATACCGGCCAGTTGTGACCATGCAACGGTTCAAGCTCGCCACTTGGCAAACGAATCGCATGACTTGCGGCAAAAACTTTATCGACTTGAATTTGATACATACAAAATACTCCAAAGCAAACAACAACACATTATCGCCATGCATCGTACCTCAAGCAAACGTTACCTCTAACTCACTAAGACAAATACCTCGCCCGATGTTATGCTAAAGGGATTCTACTTAAACTTGCAGGATCAACACAATCATGTCCAAAGCACGCATTTCCCTAATCGGTGACAGCATTAGCATTCACTACGGCCCATACCTTCAATCAGCACTCAAGCAGACCGCAACGTGGGTGGGCTATAGTGATAAAGAAATGCAAGGCGCACTAGCCGATCTGGACACACCCACCCATTTAAACTGCGGCAACTCAACGCGATGCTTAGAGATTATCACCCAGATGCTCAAAAAAAACGAGGGCAAGATTGATCTGATGCTGCTTAATTGCGGACAGCATGACATCAAGTCCGATCTAGTCACCGGCGACAAACAAGTCCCCCTAGAGACCTACAAAACCAACTTGCAGCAGATTCTCAAATTAGTAGCCCAACATCAAATCCCACTGGTCTGGGTCCGCACCACACCCGTCAATGACGCAATACACAACAGCCTAGCAACTGGCTTTCACCGTTTTGAACAAGATGTCCAAGACTACAACAAAGCGGCAGATTCCATTATGAAAGAGGCAGGGATTCGCACGATTGATCTCTGGCAATTCACGCGGATAATGGGCAGTGATGACGAACTGTTCTGTGATCATGTGCATTTTGAAATCTGGGCTCGCCAATTTCAAGGAGCCTACATTGGCGGATATGTGCAAGCTTATCTAGACAATGCATCCAAAACCTCAGCCACCACTTGATCTAACAAAAGCGTCGCATCAACGGTGATGACTTGATCACCAGTAGGGGGGATCAATGTCGAAAGCTGGCTGTCTAACAGTGATGCGGGCATGAAGTGTTCACGCTGCTGCATTCGTTTTAACAACGTGTCCCGATCCGTTTTGAGATAGACCCATCGCACATCATCTAAGCCTGCTACAAGTCGATCACGGTAGATCGATTTCAATGCTGAGCATGCAAGTATGCAACCGTGATCTTGTTGCTGAAGATAAGTATTTAAGCTCTTAAGCCACGGCCAACGGTCGCTATCGGTTAACGGCAAACCTGCACGCATTTTTTGGACATTGCCTTGCGGGTGATAGTCATCAGCATCAGCAAAAACAATCGACAATGCGTCAGCGACTCGCTGGCCCACTGCGGTCTTGCCAACCCCTGACACACCCATAAAAATAACATACATACAATCCATCATATCGTTTTTGATAGTTGTGATTCGCTATTTAACCTACATAATAAATAGTATTGAACCTATTCTCCAGCAAAAGGTAGACCCGATGTCCGCAACCGCCAAACAGCCGAACTTCCTATTTCTCTTCCCAGATCAATGGCGATGGGATTGGCTTGGATGTGCTGGATACGACATTCCCGTGCAGACACCCAACATTGATAAACTCGCAGCACGGGGGATGCGCTTTACGCAATGTCGCACTAATTCACCTGTCTGTGCGCCCGCTCGTGCGGCACTGGCTACCGGCATGCGATATCACAATTGTGGCATTCCCAGCAACGGTTACAACCTTGATACCTCTCGGGACACCTACTTCAAACACCTGCGTAATGCGGGCTATCGTGTTGCGGCTACGGGTAAAACCGATCTGCAAAAACATGGCCAATGGAAGGGACTCGACGGCTGGACCGCAGCTATGGGACAACTGGGATTCACACAAGCAGTCAACCAGGCAGGCAAGCATGACGCAGTCAATACTGGGGGAAACTCCCCTCAAGACCCTTACATGGCTTTCTTGCATCAGCAGGACAAGGCACAAGTTCATGCTCAAGACTATCGCAGACGCGTCAAATTTAGGACTGACAGCATCCAGGGAACGGACATGAAAATAGACGCCAGCCCTTCACCTTTGACCCGCGAACATCACACGGATGACTTTTGCGGACGCGGAGCACAAAACGACCTTCAACAATGGGAGGTCGGCGAGCCTTGGCATCTATGGGTCAACTTCCCTGGCCCCCATGAACCGTATGACCCGACGGTCGCACAACTCGCCCGCTATGACGGCATTAAATTCCCTGCCCCCACCA